>CAJPST010000096.1 GCA_905373425.1 uncultured Mesocricetibacter sp. | reverse complement strand
GCATCATAAGGAGCAGATTTCACAGCATCCAAACCCGTTTTACCATCACTAAACCAATCTACCGAAAAGCCAGACTTCGTCAAACCGACTTTAAGCCCATTACCGATAAGTTGATCGTCTTCAATTAATAAAATTCGCATTTTTTTAACCGCACTTTTGTTTTAACTTTAACTCATTATATAAAAAAAGCGGCTATACCGCCGCTCAAATTACACTAAAGGATGGATACAATTATGAATAAAAAACCATTTTCAGAAATTATTAATGGGTTACGTTAGGTTCTGTCGGCGCTTGATCGGATTTAATTTTTCCTACAAATAAAGCTTCCAACTCCGTCTTCCCCCAAGATTTTTCTACTTCTGCAATAACTTTAACTTTATCGTTCGGTGTGACGGTTTCTCCGTGCCACGCCTTACGTTCTACCTCAATCGTTAATTCACCGCTATCATCTTTAAAAATGAAATCTTTTTTGCCTACTTGCTTAACAATTTTTCCTTCTAAGACAACAACTTTAACCATGTTTCAGCATCAACAACTTTTGTTGGTTCTTTAGAAGGCATAAAACCGCCTTTATCATGATACATATGCGGATGTTTTCCATGGAATTCATGATATTGAAACTCACCACCACGTTCCCGATGTTCACCTTTTTTACGCTCTCCATGTTTTTTGTCCGCTTTATGCTCTATATTAGGCAGTTCTTGAAAACCGCCCCGATTACCGGAATCAGCTTGCGCAAATAAAGTTACGCCAATAGTTGATAATACCAAAATTGTTGCTAAACTACTTTTCTTCATTTTTAACTCCTAAATAAAATACCATTCGTAAAATAACAAGGCTTATCGCTTTGTTGAGCGTATTAAAACAAATAAATATTAAGAAATAAAATTTTTCAATTAAAGGAAAAAATTATGCGTTATGACAAAATGTCAGCTTTCATTGTGATGGATATTGTACGCGAAGCGGCCAAATACCCAAATGCCATTCATTTTGAAATTGGTCAGCCCGATCTGCCGCCGTCAGAGAACATAAAAATGGCTCTTAAAAACGCAGTCGAGCATAACTGCTTTGCTTACACGGAAAGCCTTGGTTTACCGGCCTTGCGAGAAAAAATCTGTCAATATTACGACCGCACTTATGGGGTGACAATTCCTCCACACCGAGTATTATTAACTCCCGGATCCAGTGGGGCGTTTCTGGTCGCTTATACCTTAACATTATCAGATGGTGACAAGCTCGGCTTAACTGATCCGTCTTACCCATGCTATAAAAATTTTGCCTATATGTTGGATATTCAACCGGAATTTATGCCGGTCGATTATCACAATTGCTATCAACTCCGTGTAGAACAATTAAAAGATAAAAATATCAAAGCGTTACAAATTTCCTCACCAGCCAATCCGACAGGTAACATTTACACACCGGAATGCCTAAAAGAATTAAACGATTATTGCATTGAGCATAAAATAGACTTTATTTCCGACGAGCTTTATCATGGTTTAGTTTACGACGAAACTGCTTCCACGGCATTACAATTTAATCCTAATGCCTATGTCATTAACGGTTTTTCCAAATATTTTTGCATGCCGGGGATGCGTTTAGGATGGCTTATCGTACCTGAACATAAAGTACGCGAAGCGGAAATTATTGCACAAAATATTTTCATTTCTGCTCCGACACTTTCGCAATATGCCGCATTAGAAGCCTTTGACGAAGAGTTTTTAGCCACCACTAAACAGATTTTCCGTCAACGTCGTGATTTTCTATATAATGAATTAAAACAATTATTTACTATTGAGTTTAAACCGCAAGGCGCGTTTTATCTATGGGCTGACGTATCAAAATATACTGACGACAGCTATGAATTCGCAAAAAAAATGTTACGTGAAATTCAAGTCGCCGCCACGCCCGGTATTGATTTTGGTACAAACGGAACCAAACACTACCTGCGGTTTGCATACACTCGGGATATTGAACACCTGCGTGAAGGCGTAGAAAGAATGAAAACATGGCTGAAGAAGCAGAATTAAGGATTTTTATGACAGCATTATCCCCACATATTGAGGAGTGTATTTTAACTACGGTAAAACAGGAAGTTGTGCCCGCATTAGGTTGTACTGAACCGATTTCACTTGCGTTAGCATCCGCGATTGCACGTCAATATTTAGGTCAATTACCTGAGCGCATTGAAGCAAAGGTTTCGCCTAACCTGATGAAAAACGGAATGGGAGTCACAGTTCCCGGAACCGGTATGCAGGGCTTATCAATGGCAGCCGCAATTGGTGCTATTGGTGGTGATCCGAAAGGCGGTTTGGAAGTGCTAAAACAGATCACGACAGAACAAGTGGAACAGGCAAAAGCTATGCTGAATGCCGGTAAAGTGTCAGTGAGCATTTTTGAAACCGAGCATATTCTTTATTCCGAAGCGGCATTATTCGCCGGAAATGAAAGTGTGCGTGTACGTATTGCGGCACACCATACCAATGTAATTTATATTGAAAAAAATGATCAAACGATTTTTTCTAAACCTTGTGCTGTTGAAACCGACAATTTGAACGAAATTTTTACCGCACTTTCCGCAAAAGATATTTTTGATTTTTCAATGACCGTTGCAACAGAAAAAATCGCTTTTATTAATGATGCGGCAAAACTCAATTGTGCACTTTCACAAGAAGGTTTACGCGCGGATTACGGGCTACATATCGGGCGTACGCTACAAAAACAAATCGGCAAAGGTTTATTGAGTGATGATTTGCTGAACCGTATTGTAATTGAAACAACCGCTGCTTCCGATGCGAGAATGGGCGGAGCCAATTTACCCGCGATGAGTAATTCAGGATCGGGCAATCAAGGTATCACCGCAACACTGCCGGTGATCGTAGTAGCGCGCCATATTAAAGCAACGGAAGAACAACAAACCCGCGCATTATTTCTTGCGCACCTAATGGCAATTTATATTCACAGCAAACTGCCTAAATTGTCGGCTTTATGCGCCGTAACTACCGCCGCAATGGGGAGTTGTGCTGGAGTAGCGTGGTTACTCACACATAAATTTGAACCGATTAGTATGGCTATTAGCAGTATGATCGGTGATATTAGTGGCATTATCTGTGATGGTGCAGCTAACAGTTGTGCAATGAAAGTTTCCACCAGTGTAACTTCGGCTTATAAATCTGTTTTAATGGCATTAGATGATATGCAAGTAACCGGTGATGAAGGTATCGTTGAACACAATATTGATCGCTCAATTAATAATCTGTGCAACATTGCCTCGCGCAGTATGCAATATACCGACCGTCAAGTAATTGAAATTATGGTAAGTAAACCAAACAGTATAGGAAACTCATAAAAAAATAACCGCACTTTTGTTTGTAATGCTCATGATTTCAGGCATTAACCTTACAAAGTGCGATCACATTTCAGCCGATTTTATCGTTTATACTTTGGGTAAATTACGCATATACCGGCAGACGTTTACAGATTTCTAATACTTTCGCTTTAGTTGCGGCAATCACATCTTCGTGATTGTCTTTGCCGATACTATCTAGCACATCACACATCCAACCTGCCAAATCACGTACATCAGATTCAGTGAAGCCACGACGAGTCACCGCCGGTGTACCAATGCGGATGCCGGAAGTAACAAAAGGTTTTTGCGGATCATTCGGCACCGAGTTTTTATTAACCGTAATATTGGCACGGCCTAACGCTGCATCCGCGGCCTTACCGGTTAAACCTTGCTTAACAAAGCTAACTAGGAATAAATGGTTCTCCGTACCGTTTGATACCACATCAAAACCACGCTGTTTGAACACCTCTACCATAGCCTTGGCATTTTTCAACACGTTTTGCTGATAGATTTTGTATTCCGGTTCCAAAGCTTCTTTGAAGCACACAGCTTTCGCTGCAATCACATGCACAAGCGGGCCACCTTGACCAGCCGGGAAAACCGCCGATTGTAATTTTTTATATAATTCTTCATCTTTTGCAGAGGATAAAATTAATCCTCCACGTGGACCGCCAAGCGTTTTATGTGTTGTTGTAGTAACAATATGCGCATGAGGAAGCGGATTCGGATATATGCCGGCAGCAACCAAACCTGCTACATGAGCCATATCCACAAACAGGTAAGCTCCGACCTCATCTGCAATTTCACGCATTTTTGCCCAATCCACCAATTGAGAATAAGCTGAGAATCCGCCTACAATCATTTTCGGTTTTACTTCGTGTGCTTGTTTGCGTAATGCGTTGTAATCAATAAAACCGTCATCTGTAATGCCGTATTGGGCCGCTTTATAAATTTTACCGGAGAAACTTACTGATGCGCCGTGAGTTAAATGACCACCATGTGCCAAACTCATACCCAAAATAGTATCATGTGGCTCTAATAGCGCCATGTAAACTGCTGCGTTAGCCTGCGAGCCGGAATGAGGTTGTACATTTACATAATCCGCACCAAATAATTCCTTAGCACGATCAATTGCCAATTGCTCCACAATGTCCGCATATTCACAACCGCCATAATAACGTTTACCCGGATAACCTTCCGCATATTTGTTGGTAAATTGCGATCCCTGGGCTTCCATCACGCGAGGGCTTGCATAGTTTTCGGAAGCAATAAGCTCGATATGTTCTTCCTGGCGACGATTTTCATCAACAATTGCCTGCCACAAAATGGGATCATAATCGGCGATTTTCATATTTTTTTTGAACATTGTGTATTCCTTCTGTTAATGACGGGTAAAAGAGAATTTGCGCATAGTTTACCTTATTTAATGCGCAAATTTTAGTAAAAGTTCAGTTCATTTTTTCATTCATAAAATGAAAATAATTCATATCAAACTGCTTAGCATTATTTTCTCTCACAAATACTCTCATAAGATTTTGATGAAGTCTGTTGCAGTAAACGCAGAGTATCTTTACCCGTTTGTGCATTTTGTGACAAGTCGGTCACTGTTAAATTAACCGTATTACCTTTTTTGTTTTGGCGTTTACTGTAAGTTTTGAATAAATTCACTTCATAAGCATTCAATTTCTCATCATTTTTCAAAATTTCCGTTACTTTTTCGGCATGATTGCGTTTTACGGTTTCTTCACTGAATACATAAGTTAAACGATCTTTCTCAAACGTCCAGTTTCCTTTTCCTGTTGTTTCATATACAAAAAACGGATCTCCAATAGGTTCAATTAGCGAACCTTTTGATAACATCGTACCGTTTGCTTTCAGACTAATATGATTAATGCTCTCCGTATTCCATTCAGAGAATTTGGTGGAACATACCCACTCGCCCACCAATTGAGCTTTGCTAATTGAGGTACTCTTTGGTGTTTTCACATTAACGTGGCAGCCCGTTAATAAGGCAATTACCAATGTCGATAACACTACTCTTTTCATCTTCATCTCCTTTTTTTTCAGATTATTCGAAGCCTATCTTACTTCATATTAGAAAAACCTGCAAAAAAGCAGACCGCACTTTAAAGAGTGATCTGCTCCCCAAATGCTGGGCTGTACCACTACAAAATACAGAACCTCATGTATTGTTATTCTACTGCAAACAACTCAGATATGTTACTAAAAAACTATTTTTCAGTACTTTTATCCACTAAGCTGACAATCCCACCTAATGAATAAAAAACAGCATCAAATGCTAAAGTTAATGGGGTAAAAAGAATTTTTTCATCCAAGCGACCAAAATTTTTGGTTGTCTTATACTCGACAAGATCTAAATCAATCGGGATTTTTACTCTCAGGGGAGTATCGACTTTTACCTGATCCAGCCTTGCATAAACCTTTCCGCTTATACTGAAGCACTTGCCCCAAATTTTATTCTTCTCATCAAAATTAAAATCAAATGCCTTTAACTGTTTTAAATCCGCACTGGAATGAGGTTGATATCCCAAACAGACATAAGAATGAAATGTACTGTCTTTCCTGTCTAACGTGGCCTTTATTCGATCTGTAGCCCGATATTCCTCTTCAAAAGACCTATACTCGACTAATTTCAATGGGCGGGAGAGTTTATTTCGCGTTAGCAAGGGTAAAAGCATTTTACTCTGCTCAGGGTCAATAACATACCAAAAACCACCCGCCATCACTAAACGATCCGGATTCTGTTTGTCTTTGATGATGCCAAAAGAATCCAAATTATCTTGCTGCGTTTTTATATGAACAGTTTCGGTTTTCTCCTCACCAAAATCCCGCCACAATAATGCAGTACATCCGTTTAACATAAATGTTGTTATAAAAAGAATAAGGCTCAACAAACATTTTTTCATAACATGCTCCTTTTTCTCACAATGAAAACCGCACGTTTAAATTCAAAGTGCGGTCATTTTTTTAACTATTTTTTATTCCTAAAAAGGAATATCCAAAACACGGCAATTACACAAATCATCACTCTCAAACTCCGACATTTCGCCAACATTTTTGTTCGGAGTTGGGAATAAACGCACAGTTAGTGGCTTATTTAAGCGAAATGCCATCGTCCCAGTGTCGCGCATAATAGCTGCTATACTTTCTGCCTTAACATTTCCCGCCACTGGAACCGTGTCTAAACCGATACCACATACGGCGCTATAAGTAAGTAAAGCACGAATATCAAAATATTGTTTTTGTGTCCCTTCAGCTAAACCTAAATCTTCTGTCACCGCCAACATTAATCCAGAAAATCCAACCAATGGCACGTGTTGAATTGATTTAAAAACTTTTGTCAGTAGCGCAGAAACTTCTACCGAACCTGCAGCCCCAAAATACGGCAACCCCATTAATTCATACACTTTTGTCATGGATGAACAATTTTTCGATGGTGCCGCCGAACTATCAATTCCAGCAAATTCAAATTCACCCGATAATTTGACCGCACTTAACATATCTAATACTTGATCTACATGATATTGCAGAGCCTGCAACATAGCCTGATAACAATCAGCATAAAATTGATTATGAGGCGATTTTGGTACAGATTTTAATACTTCGACTAATAGATCCGGTGTTTCTAAACCAATGACAAAACTGTTCGGCAAATGACTTAGATGATAACCGGCAGGGAAATAAGGAATAAATGGCTTGCAGTTAAAATTCACAGTAAAGTTAAAATTACCTTCACCACGTGGTGTGATATTTGCAATTCGTTGGACTGCATAAACAGATTGCTCAATAAGTTCATTATCTAGCACACCATTTTCATCTAATGGCACATTAACACAGGCATTACACAAATCGCCATAAGCCGCGATTAACTCAGGCAATAAAGCAATTTCATCTGTATTTCTGGCCGCACCAATTGCAAATCGAATACGAATCCCACTTTCATTAAATTTATTCAATAACTCCGTTAAATATTGCAAATCTGCTTTTGCTGTCTGCAAATTGGTTAAATCTAAATATTCACCAAAAGGATTGGTAATCACTCGAATCGATTGCAAGGTATAACCGGCTTTCTGTACAGCCGGCAATAATAAATCGACATCACGTTTTACTGAATGAAGAGCAGCTTCCCATTGAGTTTTATCTTTATGTAATGTCAGAAAAAAACTAATTGTGCGAATGCGACATAATTCCTTATTTTTATAATCCATATAATCTCCTTAACATTAATTATTGTTCACGAGCCACGGCGCGATAGCCTATATCACGACGATAAAAACGGCCGTTCCATCGGATTTGTTCCGCAAGTTTCAGGGCTTTCTGTTGTGCCTCAAATACGCTTTCACCTAATGCCGTTGTACAAAGCACGCGGCCACCGTTGGTGACTAACTTGCCCGCTTTCGCTTCTACGCCTGCCAAAAAAACTTTCTCATTTTCGACCGCACTTTGTGGCAAACCGCTGATTTCATCACCTTTACGATAATCGCCCGGATAGCCTTCTGCTGCCAATACGATGCCCAAAGAAGCCTTCGGGTTCCACTCCGATTTCACTTCGTCCAATTTGCCATCACAGGCTTTAAGACAAAGTTCTATCAAATCCGATTCCAAACGCAACATAATCGGTTGGGTTTCCGGATCACCGAAACGACAGTTAAATTCGATCACTTTCGGCTGGCCATTTGGCATGATCATCAAACCGGCATACAAGAAACCCGTGTAAACGTTGCCTTCTGCCGCCATGCCGTTGACCGTTGGATAGATCACTTCACGCATCACGCGCTCATGAATTTCAGGTGTCACCACAGGCGCAGGAGAATAAGCCCCCATACCGCCGGTGTTCAAGCCCGTGTCTTTTTCACCCACACGTTTGTGGTCTTGGCTGGTCGCCATAGGTTCGACATTTTTGCCGTCCACCATGACGATAAAGCTCGCCTCTTCGCCATCTAAAAATTCTTCAATGACCACTCGACTGCCTGCTTCACCAAAGGCATTGCCGGACAGCATATCACGCACCGCCTCTTCCGCTTCCTGCAATGT
>CAJPST010000095.1 GCA_905373425.1 uncultured Mesocricetibacter sp. | reverse complement strand
GCTTTGCGTTAATTTCCATGTACTACGTCGTGATTTTTGCATATCGCCGATAATTAATCCCTGTTTCTTTTTTGGGTTAAACTCGGATAAAGCAATATAAGTCTTTTGAATTAAATGTTGTGCAAACAGGTTTGACAAGGTTGCCGCCGCCGTTTCATTTAATGCTAAAATCAACAGCCCAGAAGTTATTTTATCTAACCTATGAACCAACCAAACCTGTTCTACATCTAATTGCCGCGCCAACATTTGGGTTAGCCCAATTTCCTCTCTGTCTTTATGCACACTCACGCCGCACGGCTTATCAATGATGATAAAATCATGATGTTGATATATAATCTCTATAGTTTGCATTCTATTTTCTCAAAAGTGCGGTCAAAATTTGATGAATATTACTCCGATAGAAATTATAGCATATCTTATCCCTATTGCGGTTTGGGCGTTGGCAATCGGGATTACTTTGCGTTTAATGGTAAAAAAGCAATCTGTTTCCGCTACGATTTCATGGCTAATGGTGATTTATCTGTTACCGGTAGTAGGAATTTTAGCTTATTTGATTTTTGGTGAAATCACTCTCGGACGAAAGCATCAACAAGCCACTCAAACGCTACAACCAAAGTACATGGAATGGTTTAAGCAAGTCTCAGAATGTGAACATTTAATCAATAAACCGACTAACTTAGCCTATAGCGCTATTTTCGATTTAACCCGAAAACGCCTGAATATTCCTTGCATCATTGGTAATGAATTGCATATTTTAGATACGCCAAAAACAATTATCCATAGCATTATCAATGACATTAAAAAGGCTGCTCAATCCATCAATATGGTGTTTTACATCTGGGCTGAAGACGGCATGGTCAATGAAGTGATGAATGCATTAATTGAAGCCCGAAAACGTGGTGTGAGCGTGAGAATTTTGTTGGATTCGGTTGGGAGTCATCGTTTTTTGGCAAGTTCTGAATGTCAATATATGCGTGAAAATGGTATTGAAATTACCGAAGCATTGCATGCCAATTTGTTTCGTATGTTTTTTCACCGAATTGACTTGCGTCAGCACCGCAAAATTATTGTGATCGATAATCAAATTGCCTATACGGGAAGTATGAATATGGTCGATCCGAAATTTTTTAAACAAAGTAGCAATGTAGGAAACTGGGTCGATATTATGGTACGTATTAACGGCCCGGTTGCACCGATTTTAAACAGTTTACACGCTTGGGACTGGGAAATTGAAACTGATGAAGCCTTGCAAGTCGTATTACCTGAATGCCCCTTACTGCCAATTGAAATGCATAATTCGCATGCTGTACAAATTCTTGCTACCGGCCCGGGGTTTCCTGATGATCTCATGCCACAATCACTGTCACTCGCTATTTTCTCCGCGCGGCAAAGTATAGTCATCACATCGCCGTATTTCGTACCGGATCACACGGTAGCTGAAGCACTGCGAATTGCAGCGTTACGCGGAATAGAAGTCTCTTTAATTTTACCGAAGAAAAACGATTCTTTAATGGTAGAATGGGCAAGCCGCATTTTTTTTGACGAATTACTTGCTGCCGGCGTTAAAATTTACTTATTTGAAAAAGGGCTTCTTCATACTAAAAGTGTGCTAATCGATAATACCTTGGCATTGGTCGGCACCGTAAATATGGACATGCGCAGTTTTATGCTTAATTTTGAAGTGACAATGATTGTTGATGATAAAAATTTTGCTAATGAGGTTAACATATTACACGAAGGCTATATTGCAAGTTCCTCCATACTACGCTATGAAGAATGGATCACTCGCCCTGTTTATCACCGCATTATCGAACGGATTTTTTTCTTGTTTAGTCCACTGTTATAAAACGACTACAAAAATAAATTGAAAAGGAAAATAACATGCAAAAAGAATTAACTTTTTATTTAGTTCGCCATGGCAGAACTATTTGGAATGAACAAGGTTTAATGCAAGGTTCGGGGAATTCCGACTTAACCGAAGAAGGTATTAAAAATGCCAAATTAACGGGGAAAGCATTACGCGATATTCCTTTTGTCGCTGCTTATTCCAGTTGTTTACAACGAACTATTGATACCGCAAACCATATTTTAGGCGAAAGGAAAATCCCTCTGTTCCAACATAACGGATTAAACGAACATCATTTCGGTAATTGGGAAGGATTAAAAGTTGATAGTTTACGAGAAACCGCGGAGTTTCAACAAATGCTAACCTGCCCCGCCAAGTACAAAGCACTTTCTAACGGTGGCGAAACTTGGGGACAGCTCGCTGAACGAGCTATGAATGCTATTAAAGACATTATTCAGATTCATCAACAAGGCAATTTCCTAATCGTATCGCACGGACATACGTTACGTATCCTGCTTGCCTTGTTCGGCGGAGCAACTTGGCAAAACCACCGCGAAGAAGGGAGAAGTGTCTCTTTATTGAATACTTCCGTCAACATTGTCCGCTACCATCAAAAGAGCGGTGAAAATTTTGGGCGTTTTGTAGTAGAAAAAGTTAATGATATTTCTCATCTAAAATAAAAAAGTGGTCTGGGCATTCCACCCGTCCCCCGCTATTTATTTTCTAAAGCCTGCAAAAATTTGCCTACGGTATAAAATGAGCCGAATATAATCAGCGTATCATTTTCGTTCAATTTTTCTACCGCACTTTTAATCGCATCCACAATGCTATTCGAACTTTCAGCTAAAAGTCCTACGCTGTTTTCTCGGGCGATTTGTTGCAACGTCACAATTAACTCATCCCCGGTCTGTCCGCGGCTACCATCTAGCGAAATACAATGCCAGTAATCGATAACGGATAATAACGGAGAAAAAATCCCCTCTGCATCTTTATCTTTTAAAACGCCACATATAGCCATAATTTTAGTTTTATTTTGAGCTTTAAGTGCGGTTAGTTTTTCTCTTAAATAACGGGCTGCCTGTGGATTATGCCCAACATCAATAATAAATTGTGGCAATTTGGCAATTGGTCTATTAAGCAATGTCGCTAATGGCTGTAGTTCAGTCGGCTTCATTTTTTGAAAACGACCGGTCAACTCAACCTGTTGCAATGATTCACGAATAACGGATTCTGCAATATCGAATGGCAAATGCTGAACGGCTGCCAGTGCTGTTGCAACATTCGCTAGTGGGATCCGACAAAACGGCAAATTTTCTAACCGCATTTGTTGTCCATTCCTAGCTGTTCCCGACCACTGCCAACCGTCGGCGTGTTCTTCGAATTGCCAGTCACAATTACGACGAAAGACCTTGCAATGTAACATTTCGGCGTAATCAATCATTCTATGTGGCACATCAGGATCACCGATAATGACAGGGCAATCAGCGCGAAAAATACCGGCTTTCTCAAATGCGATTTGCTCACGGGTTGAACCAAGAAAATCCGTATGATCAATGTCGATACCGGTAATAACTGCTATGTTGCTATCGACAATATTAGTTGCATCCAAACGACCGCCTAATCCGACTTCCAAAATCACTACATCTAAATTGGCTTGCTTAAATAGATATAAAGCGGATAAGGTGCTGAACTCAAAATAAGTCAGAGACTGTGTTTTATGCTGCTCGATAAAAGCAAAGGATTGAGTATGTGCGCTATCTTCAAGTTCTTGATTTTGAATGCGAACCCGTTCGTTATAACGTAGCAGATGTGGCGAAGAATATACACCGACCCGATAACCCGCATTCAACAGAACAAGTTCCAGCAAACGGCAGGTCGTACCTTTGCCGTTTGTACCACCGACTGTAATGACAAAGGGAGCCGGGTGTAATAAATCCATAGTCTGGGCAACAGACTTAACCCGTTCCAACCCTAAATCAATGACTTTAAAATGGCTGTTTTCCAAATAATGAAGCCACTCGGCAAGTGGCGAAGTGGCTTGTAAATAAGATGGCATAGCTTTTAATTTTACCTTATTCCGGCATTAATCTACTTTTTCTTCAACTTCAATCGGCTCGACATCTTCCGTATCAACCAGTTCAGGTGCAACAAAAGGAGACGGTCGATGAGTCAATTTGCTTAATATACCTGCCAAAGTATCGCGCATATCGGCACGTTTCACAATCATATCAATTGCGCCCTTTTCTAATAAAAATTCGGCACGCTGAAAGCCTTCCGGTAATTTTTCACGTACGGTTTGCTCAATAACACGTGGGCCTGCAAAACCGATAAGCGCTTTCGGTTCAGCAATATTAATATCACCTAACATAGCAAAACTGGCGGATACTCCACCTAATGTCGGATCCGTCAAAACAGAAATAAAAGGCACACCTTTTTCACGCATTTTGGCCAACACCGCACTAGTTTTTGCCATTTGCATCAAAGAAAACAAGGCTTCCTGCATTCTCGCACCGCCACTGGCAGAAAAGCAAACAAACGGGCAATTATCTTCTATGGCCTTTTCTGCTGCCTTAACAAATTTTTCTCCGACAACAGAACCCATTGAGCCGCCCATAAAGCTGAAGTTTGAAGCAGCCGTTACAATCGGCATATCATATAAAGTACCCGCCAATACAATTAATGCATCTTTTTCGCCGGTTTCTTTTTGTGCTGCGCTTAGACGATCTTTATATTTTTTTAAATCTTTAAATTTCAAAATATCTTTAGGTTCTAATTCTTCAGCAATTTCCTGCGCGCTATCTTTGTCCAATAAAGCTAATAAACGTTCGCGCGCATCAATACGCATATGATGTCCACATTTAGGACATACTTCCAGATGACGTTTTAATTCATCGCGGTACAAAACTTGTTCGCAAGAGGTACATTTTGTCCAAACGCCTTCCGGTACATTTGCTTTGCGGCTATTTGAAACCGTGCTATTTTTATTAAAAATTCTATCGATCCAGCTCATTTTTAACCTTTATTGTGAAGTCGGAAAATTGCGGTTATTACATCATAAAACGCTAAAATATGCTAGTGATCCGCTCAATTTATTGCAGCCACAAAAAAGCCCGAAGCGTAAGGAGACTTCAGGCAAATATAAGGGGAATTATAATTATTATATTAGGGAGTCGATAACAGATTAAGCTGATCCGGCTAACCCATAAATTTTGTTAGAAAGATGAAGTATCTTGGAATAAACCTACTTTCAAATCAGTTGCAGTGTAAATTACACGACCGTCCACATCCACTTCACCATCAGCCACGCCCATAACCAGTTTACGATTAATAACTCGTTTCATATGAATCCGATAAGTCACTTTTTTGGCGGAAGGCAAAATTTGGCCGGTAAATTTGACTTCTCCTACACCTAAAGCCCGTCCTTTTCCTTCACCACCAATCCAACCAAGGTAAAAACCGACTAATTGCCACATTGCGTCTAAGCCTAAACAACCCGGCATAACAGGATCGTTGATGAAATGACATTTGAAGAAGAAAAGTTCGGGGTGAATGTCTAATTCTGCTTCTATATAACCTTTACCAAAATTCCCCCCGGTTTCATTCATTTCGATCACACGATCCATCATTAACATTGTCGGAGCCGGCAATTGCGGACCTTTTGCACCAAACAATTCTCCTCGTCCGGAGGCTAACAGGTCTTCGTAAGTATATGAACTTTTTTTATTCGGGGTACAAGTGTTAGTCATTTTTCTTCTCTAAAAGTTAGAATGAAAGATTATCTTCCCGATAATCCTCTTAAGTGAAAATATTCTAACAAAGTTCATAAGGAAATTAAATAGCTTACACTTGTAAGCTAAACTGTTCGGATCTGTTGGCTATCCTTATTTGTTGGAAAACAACCGCGACCATAAGCCGAACGAAGCAGAATGCTGTTCCGCCCGACGTTCTATACGACTGGTAATTAGTTGTGAAATTGGTTGATTCTTTCTTTCATAGCTCTTATTTTCTTCCTCAATCAAATCTCGACCGAATAAAATTTGGCAAGTTTGAAAAACATCGTCCACCGCCCAAATAAAAAACTGCCGATTTTTGACCGCACTTTTCACCTCCTCGTTTAAACAAAGCTGATGAATAGTTGCGCTTGGAATAATCACGCCTTGATTGCCTGTTAATCCACGTCGTTGACAAATAGTGAAAAAGCCTTCGATTTTATCATTTACACCACCGACAGCATGTACCAAACCGAACTGATCAATTGTTCCCGTTACTGCAATGGATTGTGGCAAAGGCAAATCCGCCAACGCACTGGTTAATACACAAAACGCTGCCAGCGATGCACTGTCACCATCAATTTCACCGTAGGATTGTTCAAATACCAAACGGGCAGAAAAAGGTAATTGTGAAGGAAAATCTAAAATATTAGCTAAACAAGCTTCAGCAATCATAATTCCCTTGCCGTGTAAATTTCCCGCCAGTTCACTTTTTCTTTCAACATCCACTACTTCCCCGTCGCCAATCTGTACAATACAACTTATGCGCGAAGGTTCACCGAAGGATAAAGGCGTGCCGGCATATTCAATCACCGATAAACCGTTAATTTGTCCTACAGCTTCACCTTCAGTTTCTACATAAACTTGTTCATGCAAAATATCGGCATAGGTTTGTTCTCGCAAAAAGCCGTGCTGAGCATTTTTATGCTGAAAAAAGCGTTCGAAATCCACCGCACTTAATACGTTTTCTTTCGCAAACAAGGCAGTCCCACTCAAGATTTCTTTTAATTTTAACGGCGAAATATTGATTAATGTTCTGTCTTCGCTCTCACGTACCAATAACTGATAAAGTTTATTCAAACCTGAAGGCGTTATGGTCGGAAAATGATTTTTCCATGCAAGATTACTGACATACTGCACCCATTGTGTTTGTTTTTCGTCACTTTCTACATTGAAATAACTTTCTATCTCAGCATAATTTGCTATTTCATATAAATCGGGTTCCAACTCTGAAAATGTAGCCAAATCCGCCCGACTACCGAGTAAAATCAACTTTAACGATAACGGGTAACCCGGAATCTCACAAGGCAAGCTTTTAAATGGATGAGCGGAATACCACTCAAACTTTTTATTACGTAGAATCTGTTTTAAACGTGGCCATAATTCAAAACGCTCCAACAACGCTGATAAACTCAGAATTAATACACCATTATTTAGTTGGTGCACTAAGCCCGAATTAAGCTGAATATCTTTTGATGTAGGGTGAATTCGAATTGAACCAAATAATTGAGAATAGTCGAAATATAACGCACTTGCTACCGATTTTTGAGCTGCAAAATTATCCGCTATTGATTGTGCCGGTTCAACGTGAATTTGTGCAAAAGAAAAACTATCTGCCTGCTCAATAACATAACGCGCACCTGACACGGCTAATAGATTACCCTGTTGTAATTTAATAAAATTTTCGACCGCACTTGCATATTCCGGCTGCTCATCAGCCTTTAGCATTAACAAGGAACAATGGGGATTATTTAAGAATTGGGCGATAGCATTCTGTGCCTGTGGTTGTAAATCAAAAAAATCAACGGATTGCGTTGTGATTTGATTAATACTCAATATTGGTTGTAAGGCTTCCCAAGGTAAAAGTTGTTCGGATAAATGCACGTGTTATCTCTCATTATTTATAAAAATAAGACTAATTTGAAACGCATTATCGCATAATTCCGACCGGTTCGCTTGGTTACAATAAAAAATTTACTAGGAAAAAAAGCTAAAACGGCGTATATTATTTATCGTTACCACGTCACTAATGTTCGATTCACCGGAATAATGCAATGAAATATCAAAAACTTGAAAATCAGGAAGCAAATTGGAAATGGTTGTATTTAACTAAAAAACACCGCGAAGGCGAAACTATTACCCGTTATGCAGAACAAAGCCTAAATGAATCAGCAGTACAACAGCTGATTGTGGCAAAAAATCATCCTGAGAAAATTGAAGAATGGATTAAAACTCACCTTGCCAATGAACTGGTCATTAAACTGGATCAAGCAATTCGAGCCCGACGGAAGCGTTTCTTCAATGGTGAAAAACAAGCCACAAAAAAGAAATCTATTGATTTGGAATATCGCGTGTGGCTGCGACTGTCTAAATATTCCCGCAAAATGAAAATGACGCTGTCGGAAACCATTTCTTATATGATCGATGAAAGAGAAAGCAAAGCGTTATATGAAAGTCAAATGTCGGCAATGAAGGCCGGATTAAAAGATCTCTTAAAAAAATAACGCCTTGAAAATTCATCAAAAACAGACCGCACTTTGAGTTAGCTATCCGAAAGTGCGGTCTATTTTTTTGCATTTTTTAGCTTACCTGTTCTTCCCTTATTGCTTCCTTTTCAGCAGCTGTAATTTGGAGTTTAGGTGGGATAGGCGCGAAGTAGCCCACCAGTAAAAGCAATATTCCCACTACAATAAAGGAAACAATACGGGCGATGCCTCCGCTGTCGCCAAGCTCGACTAGAAAGAGTTTTACTACCACGGCTGCAATAAGACCTGCCCCGACAAACCAAACGTGACGCTCATTACTACGGTGCCCATGTAACATTAATGTGATAGCACTAATAGTCCAAATCACAGATAGCGTTGCCTGCACGGAGAAAGAACCTACGAGATTTTCAAATCGCCATTCAATGTCCGCATAATGATGCCACATCCGCATTGCAATAACACTCAGCATAAACAGCGCAAAACTACCCAACACAGCCATAATGACATTCTTTGGCATCATCGATACGCTATTTGCCTTGTTCCATTGCCACAATAAATACGCCACGGCAAAACTTGCCAATTCCAGAGGATTGAATAACGGAATATAAGGCAACGGCAAAGCCAGTGCGGAAGAATGTATATTGGCAAATACCGCCCAACAACACAACACACTCATCACTAGCATACCACCAATTCCTAAATAACTGTTTTCCAGTTGCAATCGACGGATTTGCGACTGAAAATGAAAAATCAATGCCATCACTAATATCGGCACGACCGCAAATGCGGCCATTTGCCATC
>CAJPST010000094.1 GCA_905373425.1 uncultured Mesocricetibacter sp. | reverse complement strand
TGAGTGACGCGAATTAAAAATAATTCAAAATTATCTAACTGATCTAACTGTCGATAACACTCTTTCAATTGTGGCAATACTTCTCCTATGTAGTTAGGATTTTGATTTAACACATTTTCCAAAATTCTAACCGCACTTTGATAATCTTGCTGCGCAATATTTAAATCCGCCAGCATCATTGAAGCCCTTACACACCCTGGCGCAACCTTTAATGCTTGTTGCAAAATTTGTTGAGGGTTTTCTTTATGCCCATTCGGTAATGCCTGCACGTATTCACAATAATACTGTGCTAGTTCGATATTGTCTTCCTTAGGAGCGATTTTAGCTAGTTTCTCCGCGACATTTATCGCTTTTTTCCACTCTTTGGTTTTCTGATAAATTACTGCAAGCTGTTGTAATGCACCTTCGGCAAATTCCGGCTCGTCTACTAGTGTAATATATAAATTTTCAGCTCGATCATAAAAACCTACAGCCATAAAATCTTTTGCAAGTTGTTGTTTTGCTAATAACTTCTGTTCAAACGTATAATTTGGACTGCGATCTAACGCTTGATGGATGCGCAACGCGCGATCTACTTCTCCACGCGAACGAAATAAATTTCCTAATGTAAGCTCCGCTTCAAATTGAGAGTCACTTTCGATTTCGTTTTCAGCCTCTTGCTTTTGCAGCATATTTAAAAATAAATCTACCGCTTTTTCTGTCTGATTAGAAAGAAGAAAATTCACTCCTGTAACATAGTCACGTGAAAGTTTATTGCTGAAATCTTCCCGATCTTTTTGAGCACTGCGGTGCCCCATATACCAGCCATAAGCGGCTGCAATAGGCAAAAGTAGGAAGAGTAATTCAATCATTATTCAGCAGCCTTAACATTCAGACTGGAAGTCAATTCATTAATTTGTTGAGTTTGGCGTTTAATTTGACGTGTCAATACCATATTTTTTAATCGCAATTTGAGATAGAAAAAGCCGGTAATCAGCCAACCTAAGATTAAACCCAATCCGAATAAAATGGCAACTAGCGTAGAAAGTCTAAAATCACTTTGTGCAACAATATAATTGAAAGTAATGATTTGATCGTTATTTGCACCCACGGTAATAGCCACTAAAACAATAGCTAACACAATCACAAAACCTAAAATATACTTAATCATAATGTTTTCCTTTATCAACGATGTTCATTGCATTATGCCAAAAATAAATGAAAAAAACGACACTTAAGCGTGTCGTTCCTATTTATGCGTAAAAATTATGCGTGAATATTGACACGCTCTTTTAATTCTTTACCCGCTTTAAAATGAGGTACGCATTTTGCATCTAATTTAACTTGTTCTCCGGTTTTTGGATTACGCCCAACTCGTGGTTGACGGAAATGTAAAGAGAAACTGCCAAAACCACGAATTTCAATACGATTACCCTCTGATAATGATAAAGACAGATGGTCAAGAAGATCTTTTACCGCACTTTCAACAGTTTTGACCGGCAATGATGGATTACTACGTACCAAATTTTCAATAAGTTCTGATTTAGTCATAATCTTGTCCCTTGTTTATCTCAATAAAACAACTTAATAAATGTGAATACCAATAACTCACTAACATTTTTTAGGTTGTTTTACTGTAGTATCTGATATAAATCGGTGTGCACAATACACACCGATTTTAATTAAACAGGATAAACTTAATTATTCACCTTTGGCTGCTTTGAAAGCTTCAGCCATTGCGTTTGGAACAACTTCGTCTTGTTTGCTGTTTAAACTTGCAACTGCTGCAGCTTCTTCTGCTTGATCTTTCGCTTTCACAGATAAGTGAACAATGCGCGCTTTACGATCAACACCGGTATATTTCGCTTCAACTACATCACCAGCTGCTACTTCGTTGGTTAAATCAGCCGCACGAATATAACCTTCTACGCCACCGCTTAATTCAACTTTAGCACCTTTCGCATCAGCTTCAATAACTTTAGCACTTACAACTGCGCCTTTTTTGTTAACTGCAACGAAATTATTAAACGGATCTTCTTCAAGTTGTTTAATACCTAAAGAAATACGCTCTTTAGCTGAATCTACTTGTAACACAACTGCCGCTACTTCATCGCCTTTTTTGTAGTTACGAACAGCTTCTTCACCTGATACATTCCAAGAAATATCAGATAAGTGTACTAAACCGTCGATACCGCCTTCAAGGCCGATGAAAATACCGAAGTCAGTGATAGATTTGATTTTACCCACAACTTTATCATTTTTGTTGTGTGTCTCAGCAAATTGTAACCATGGGTTAGGTTTACATTGTTTTAAACCTAAAGAAATACGACGACGCTCTTCATCAATTTCCAATACCATCACTTCGACTGTATCGCCAAGGCTGACGACTTTTGACGGATGAATGTTTTTATTGGTCCAATCCATTTCAGAAACGTGAACCAAACCTTCAACGCCTTCTAAAATTTCAACGAAACAGCCATAGTCGGTTAAGTTAGTCACTTTACCTGTTAATTTACTGTTTACAGGATGATTTTGTGCAATAGCAGCCCAAGGATCTTGACCTAATTGTTTTAAGCCCAAAGAAACACGGGTACGATCTTTATCAAATTTCAAGACTTTAACTGTGATCTCATCACCCACGTTAACGATTTCGCTTGGGTGCTTAACGCGTTTCCAAGCCATATCAGTGATGTGTAATAAACCGTCAACACCGCCCAAATCAACGAACGCACCGTAATCGGTCAAGTTTTTCACTGTACCTTTAACTTCAGAGCCTTCAACTAAATTTGCTAATACTTCATCGCGATCTTGGCTGTTTTCAGACTCAATCACTGCACGACGAGAAACAACCACATTGTTACGTTTTTGATCTAATTTGATTACTTTGAAATCTAATTCTTTACCTAATAAATGGTCTGCATCGCGCGCAGGACGGGTATCAACTAATGAACCCGGTAAGAATGCGCGAACGCCGTTTAGCTCAACTGTGAAACCGCCCTTCACTTTACCGTTGACCAAACCAAGCACGGTTGCTTGTTCATCGTAAGCTTTTTCCAATGCAATCCAAGCTTCATTACGTTTTGCATCGAGACGAGACGCTACTGTTTCACCGTAACCGTCGTCCACTGCTTTAAGAACAACATCAACGATATCGCCAACTTTAACTTCAAGTTCGCCTTGTGCATTGGTAAACTCTTCCGCAGGAATGGAAGATTCTGATTTAGAACCTGTATCTACCAATACAAAACCTTTTTGGATGGCTACGACTGTACCTTTAACGACTGAACCTTGACGAGTTTCAAGTTCTTGTAGTGATTCTTCAAATAGTTGAGCAAAAGATTCTGACATAATTAATCTTCTAAATTTAAGTTAATAACGTCCACTTCCAATCCTTCAAAAGTGGGGTTGATGATAAAAATTTATTCTATCCTTGAATAAATCGGGTTAAATTTTAGACTAGATATCAATACGTTGATGAATATAAGCCAATGCTTTTTCAATCACTTCATCTATTCCTAACGAAGTGCTATCCAGTAATAACGCATCTTCGGCAGGTTTCATCGGCGCTATAGCCCGATTTCTATCACGAAAATCGCGCTCTTTTACCTCGGCTAAAATCTGCTCAAAGTTACCATTAATTCCTTTATTTTGCAACTGTTTATAACGTCTTTTTGCTCTTTCTTCCGGACTGGCATCTAAAAATAGTTTGACTTGTGCGTCAGGAAACACCACTGTGCCCATATCACGCCCATCTGCAATCAATCCTTTCTTACCGGCAAAATCCTTTTGCAGTTGCAATAACGCTGCTCTGACCTGTGGAAACACAGCAACTTTCGACGCGACATCTGCCACTTCCTGTGTGCGAATCTGCGCGCTAACATTCTCACCATTTAATAAAATCTGCACTTCACCGTCCTGCGGTATAAATTGAACATCCAGATTATGCGCTAATTTTGCCAGTGTGATTTCATCGTTAAAATCGACCGCACTTTTATCTTTTTCCTGCGCTTTCATTGCCGCTAACGCCGCCACACGATAAATCGCTCCGCTGTCTAATAAATTAAAACCTAGCTTTTGTGCCAGCGCATAACATAATGTTCCCTTTCCCGCTCCGCTCGGCCCATCAACGGTAATTACAATATTTTTATTTGTCATTTTATTATCTCTCTGATATTTCAGTTTAAATTCTGTTTTTGCCAGTTCGGTATAGCGGCGAATAAAATCGGTTTTATTTTCCGTATAAGCATCGCGATCATATTCGTATTGCTTCCATAGCGATAATTTCAATCGTTCGTAGGCTTGAGCAATTTCAGGATGGACATATAAATAATCACGAAAATACAACTCATCGTTATCGCCGCACAAGCGCAAATGCAGATGAAAAACACGCTCAGCAAAACCGTTTATTGTGTATCCCTTATTGTATGTCATTCTTTCATTATTTGACGACATTCGCAAATAACCATTTTTCTCCAATAACGCCGACGCATCGCACATGTCTGCCTTATCTTTGAATTCCAGTAAAATATCAATTATCGGTTTCGCCCAAATTCCCACTACGCTCGTACTGCCGATGTGGCTAATTCGCTCAACGGCACAACTAAAGATACTTTCCAGATAATCCCTTTCCTCCATATACCATTGCATCCAACAAGGATTGTGCGGTACAAGTCGGATAGGAAACAACTGCCATAATTCATGTAGCGACATTTTAAGCAGGCGTTGGTTTTCATTCATCCGTTTCCCCTTCAGCGGTATGAAAAACTCATCAAAAACAAACCGCACTTTTCAGTTTCCTTTGCTCAGAAACTGTCATATCACCTTGTTTTTGAATAGTATAACAGATTAGCAGAATATACTAAATTTCAATAGCAATTATCCCTAGCTTGAAATAGGTCATCACACCTAAAACAACATTTAAACCTAATGATATGCAAGTAGTAGCATTTAATATCACTAATTATTAAATTTCTCGAATTTAATTTCAAATGTTTACATTTTCTCATAAAAAATGAAATCTAATTTCAATTAAATACTGATATTCTTTTGCCCAAGGTAGTAAATTAGTGTCATTTACTATTTTCGCAATCAAACAATAAGGAGAACTTACTATGGCATTTAATATCAAAAACCGGCATTTATTAAGTTTGGTTAATCACTCCGAACGTGAAATTAAATATTTACTGGACTTGTCCCGAGATCTCAAACGTGCGAAATATGCCGGCACAGAACAACCGAAGTTACAAGGCAAAAACATTGCATTAATCTTTGAAAAAACATCTACCCGAACACGTTGCGCATTTGAAGTTGCCGCCTATGATCAAGGTGCTCGAGTAACATATATTGATCCTAATTCATCGCAAATCGGTCACAAAGAAAGTATGAAAGATACCGCTCGAGTTTTAGGGAGAATGTATGATGCGATTGAATATCGCGGTTTTAAACAAACGATCGTTGATGAATTGGCACAGTATGCAGGCGTACCTGTTTTTAACGGATTAACCGATGAATTTCACCCGACACAAATGCTTGCCGATGTATTAACGATGATTGAAAACTGTGATAAGCCGCTAAGCGAAATCAGCTATGTATATATCGGCGATGCCCGTAATAATATGGGAAATTCTCTGTTATTAATCGGCGCAAAATTAGGAATGGATGTGCGTATTTGTGCGCCTAAGGCTCTGTTGCCGGATGACCACTTAGTTACCATGTGTAAGAAATTTGCCGAACAAAGCAGTGCCCGAATTACTGTAACTGAAGATATTGATAAAGCCGTTAAAGGCGTTGATTTTGTACATACCGACGTATGGGTTTCTATGGGTGAACCGCTTGAAACTTGGGGGGAACGGATTGCTCTATTAATGCCTTATCAAGTCACTCCGGAATTAATGAAACGTTCAGGCAATCCGAAAGTAAAATTCATGCATTGCTTGCCGGCTTTCCATAATAGCGAAACCAAAGTCGGCAAACAAATTGCTGAAAAATACCCTCAATTAGCAAATGGTATTGAAGTTACCGAAGATGTATTTGAATCACCAATGAATATTGCTTTTGAACAAGCAGAAAATCGTATGCATACGATTAAAGCCGTAATGGTAGCAAGTTTAGCTTAAGAGGGAAATGGCGATGAGAATTGTTATAGCATTAGGCGGAAACGCCTTATTACGCCGAGGCGAACCGCTTTCGGCGGAAAATCAACGGCAAAATGTGAAACTGGCTTGTGAACAGATCGCTAAGATTTATCCGAATAATGAATTGGTCATTACCCATGGAAACGGGCCACAGGTCGGTTTATTAGCATTACAGGGAATGGCTTATAAAGAAGTTTCTGCTTATCCATTGGATGTTTTAGGTGCAGAATCCGTCGGCATGATCGGATATATGATCCAACAGGAATTGGGTAATTTAGTGCCGTTTGAAGTTCCATTTGCTACCTTGTTATCTCAGGTAGAAGTTGATCCGCATGATCCGGCATTCCAAAACCCGACTAAACCTATAGGACCGGTTTATACTAAGGAAGAAGCGGAGAAACTAGCAATAGAAAAAGGTTGGTCTATTGCTCAAGACGGTGATAAATATCGTCGTGTTGTGCCAAGTCCACTACCAAAACGTATTTTTGAAATACGCCCGGTAAAATGGCTATTGGAAAAAGGTAGTATTGTTATATGTGCAGGCGGTGGCGGTATTCCGACTTATTATGACGAACGAGGTAACTTGCAAGGTGTTGAGGCTGTTATTGATAAAGATCTATGCTCCGCATTATTAGCCGAGAATTTAGAGGCAGATTTATTTATTATTGCAACCGATGTTTCTGCAGTCTTTATTGATTGGGGAAAACCGAACCAAAAAGCCATCGCGGCCGTTCACCCCGATGTAATAGGTCAAATGGCATTTGCCAACGGTTCAATGGGGCCTAAAGTTCAGGCTGCTGTAAATTTTGTTAAACAAACGAATAGAGATGCCGTTATCGGTTCATTATCCGACATTGTTGACATAATTAAAGGAAAGGCCGGCACCAAAATCACAACAAAAATATCTGACATTGAATACTATTAATAACCGGTGAGGATATATTTTGTCCTTGAAATATATCCTCACTTTTGTAGCCGTATGATAAGGAGTTCTCATATGAACAAGAAAAAAGCTTTCAAATTTCCTTCGGCGTTCTCTATATTATTTATTATATTGATTATAGCCGTCGGGTTGACTTGGATTATTCCAGCAGGTTCTTATTCCAAACTGACTTACAACGCATCATCCAATCAATTTATAGTAAAAACATATCAACAGCCCGACAAAGTATTGCCGGCCACAAAAGAGTCACTTGACAATTTAAACATCAAAATTGAATTAAAAAATTTCACTGACGGTATTATCAGAAAACCAATTGCTATTCCCGGCTCCTACCAACGGGTGGAACAAAATCCGAAAGGAGCCCAAGACATTGCCATTAGCATGGTAGAAGGAACTATTGAAGCTGCTGATGTAATGGTATTTATCTTTGTCTTAGGAGGAATGATTGGCATAATCAACAAAACAGGGGCGTTTAATGCCGGATTATCGGCTCTCGCCAAAAGAACCAAAGGAAACGAATTTTTTATCGTATTCAGTGTTTGTGTATTAATGGCAATTGGTGGCACAACTTGCGGCATTGAAGAAGAGGCTGTTGCATTTTATCCGATACTGGTTCCTGTGTTTCTCGCATTGGGATATGACGCAATCGTTTGTGTCGGAGCGATTTTTCTAGCCTCCTCAATGGGAACAGCATTTTCTACAGTTAATCCGTTTTCCGTCGTTATTGCATCTAACGCAGCAGGTATTCAATTTACCGAAGGTATTGTATTCCGCGCTATCGGTTTAATACTGGGCTCAGCCTGTGTGATAACTTACCTCTATTGGTATTGCAAAAAAATCAAAGCGGATAATAGTTTTTCCTATACTTACGATGACAGAGAAGAGTTTTATGATCGTTATATGAAAAATTACGATCCGACAACCATTCTTGAATTCAGTACTAGAAGAAAAATCATCCTAAGCATTTTTTGTATCGCATTTCCAATTATGATCTGGGGTGTTATGGCCGGTGGTTGGTGGTTCCCTGAAATGGCCGCATCATTCTTAACCCTCACCATAATTATAATGTTTATATCCAACTTATCCGAACAGGAAATTGTTGACTCCTTTACTCAAGGTGCTTCCGAGTTAGTCGGCGTATCGCTCATTATCGGTCTGGCTCGAGGTGTAAACTTGGTATTAGACGAAGGCATGATTTCCGATACGATTTTGGCCTACATGTCCGATGCAGTCGCAGGCATGCCACCGACAGTCTTTATTCTGGCTCAATTAGTCGTATTTATCATTCTCGGATTATTTGTTCCTTCTTCATCCGGTCTTGCCGTGCTTTCTATGCCGATTATGGCACCGCTTGCCGATGCGGTAGGAATTCCAAGAGATATTGTTGTATCTGCTTATAACTGGGGACAATACGCTATGCTCTTCTTAGCACCGACCGGATTAGTGTTGGTCACCTTACAAATGTTACACATTCCGTTTGATAGATGGGTAAAATTTGTACTACCGATGATCGGAGCATTACTGGTTATAGGTTCCATACTACTGATTATCCAAGTTCAGTTATATGCTTAATTTTACAGCCAAAAGATTGCTTTAGCTAAGAAATGTGCTAAAGCAATCTTGAGGTTTAAAGCCTAATCTATATAATAGTTGCAAATTGAATATCCGTCTTTTGTGGTATAAATAAACAACTATGTCAAATAAAATATTAGATAATATTGATACGCGAATTTTACGTGCATTACAACGCAACGGTCGCCTACAAAATAATGAACTTGCCAAAGAAGTCGGATTATCCAATTCTGCTTGTTTAAGGCGGGTTAACTTATTGGAAGAAAGTGGCATTATCAGCAAATACACAGCAATCTTAGACCCCAAGAAAATTAATTGTAATCTAACGGTTTATGCTCTGGGTTCTTTTTTTGACGAAGATGTCAAACAAAGAGAACGCTTTATTTTTGAAATGAAACTCATACCAC
>CAJPST010000093.1 GCA_905373425.1 uncultured Mesocricetibacter sp. | reverse complement strand
TTGTTGATGGTATTTTACCACCTATTGAGGACTGCGGGATTAGTGTACCACTACAAAATGATGTTCACTCTTCACTAACGTATGCTTTTAGCACCCATCAATGCCGCTATATCGCAGCATTCTAAAGCCGTTCTCGCAAAATTGCCCAAAATTCAGGAACCGAGAGAACACTATTATGATCAGCTTTCACCATAAAAAATTTATCATTAGGTTTAAGGTGCTGGCTCAGTTTTTCTGAATTATCAATACCTATCAGCCTGTCCTGCATTCCGTGAATTAAAGTAATTTTAGCCTGTGGTGCCGCATTCATAAAATTAACTGTCGGAATTTTATATTTCACTAAAAATTGTGGAACCACCATCGTTTTTTCTTGCGCCAACTGTGCTAACTTAAAGTAAGGCGCAACCAAAATCAGATTATTTAAGCTAAATTTCTGCGCTGCACGCGCCGCTAGACCGCTTCCCATTGAATAGCCGATGACTCGAATTTGTTCGGGCTTAAAATCTTTTAAAACGTACTCCGTCATTAAATCTGCATCAGCATAAAATTGCTCTTCACTAAAAATATTTCCACTGCTCTTACCAAATCCTCGATAATCAAACACATAGGCATCATATCCTAACGCAGCAAAATCTTGTGCGAAACCGCCCCATAATTTGAGCGATGCCGAATTGCCATGAAAAAACAACGCTGCGCCTTTCGGATTCGGATGATAAAAATGTAGCCCGTTTAATGTATGGCCATCATCCGTCTGTAAATTAATTTCTTCGAATTTGCCATCAAAATGGAATTGATAATCTACTGCCAGTTTATCCGGAAAAAAATAATAATCTTTCCTGAATAGCATAAGTTACCCCTAATAAAACCGTATAAACTAACACTAAAATTTTCACTACACGAATTAGCCGTTTAAGCATTATTTATCCTATTCTTTCTTCTCTAAAATTAGCTGGTAGAATATTATGTAACAGTGTTAAAGTCAGTAAAAATTTACCTAATCAAAGGATAATTTATGCCAATGCCGATCGCACTTGCAGAAAATAATTTGAATGCGTTTGCCGAAATACTTATCGAACATTTTCCCGAACAATATAACCAAACCGTTTTCCAAATCATTCAACAAGATAAGGAAAACCTAAACACCTCTATCGGAAAAATCGCACAAGCAGTAACAATGTCGGATTTCGTTACAGAATGCTTAAAAAAACAACCGCACTTTTTGCATGAATGGTGGCAGAAAACACCCGAATTAACGGATTGCGACAACTATCCGGGGCGTTTACATGATCTTTTACAGCACGTTCAAAATGATGAGGATTTATACAAAGCCCTGCGCCAATTCCGCAATCGTGAAATGGCCAACTTAAGTTTCTGTCAGAGCCTAAATCTAGGCACAGTAGAAGAGATTTTCATCCGTCTGTCAGAGCTGGCAGAAGCCCTGATTATCGCTACACGCGACTGGTTATATCGGCAAGCCTGTTCAGAAATGGGCACCCCAACTGACCCGGAAGGCAACCCGCAGCAGCTTTATATTTTAGGTATGGGTAAGCTAGGTGGCTTTGAATTGAATTTCTCCTCCGATATTGATTTGATTTTTACTTATCCATCCAATGGTGAAACTGTCGGTGCACGTCGTGCGGTAGATAATGCAAAATTCTTCACCCGCTTGGGACAACGTCTGATTAATGCACTTGATCAATTTACCCCGGACGGCTTTGTCTATCGTACCGACATGCGCTTACGTCCGTTCGGCGATAGTGGTGCACTGGCGCTTAGTTTCACCGCCATGGAACAATATTATCAGGAACAGGGACGCGACTGGGAACGCTATGCCATGATCAAAGGTCGAATTCTCGGTGCAGATGAAAATGATCCGAATATCAAAGTATTACGCCAATTATTACGCCCTTTTGTATATCGCCGTTACATTGATTTCAGCGTAATTCAATCCCTACGAGAAATGAAAAGCAAAATTGAGCGAGAAGTGCGTCGACGGGGACTAATTGATAATATTAAACTTGGTGCGGGAGGCATCCGCGAAATCGAATTTATTGTACAAGTATTCCAACTGATTCGTGGTGGTCGCGAAATTAGTTTACAACAACACGAATTACTTAAATTATTGCCCGAAATAGGACTGCTAGAGCTAATCACATCGGAACAAAGTGAGGATTTACGACATGCCTATTTATTTTTGCGTAGAGTAGAAAATGTATTGCAAGCCATTGACGACAAACAAACTCAGCTATTGCCAACCGATGAAATAAACCGTTTGCGCATTGTAACGGCAAGCGCTAAATTCACGCAATGGAACAACGCGCGGCAAGCGGTCGAAATCCGCTACCCGATTACCGATTGGCAAAGTTTTTATAACGTTTTGCAGCAACACCAACAAAAAGTGCGGTCAGTTTTTAGCCAATTAATAGGCTCGGAAAACGATAGTGAATCAAACGATGAAAACGGCAATTGGACTGACTTTTTAGACGCTGATCTGGAAAATTCCGAATTAGCGCAAATGTTAGCGGAAAATGGTATTGCTATCGAAGATCAAGAAGATTTGTCGGATAAGTTAGCGCAATTTAAAAATGAGCTGGCACGCCGTCCAATCGGGGTTCGCGGACGCGAAGTATTGGGGCATTTAATGCCAAATTTATTATCGCAAATTTTCAGCCAAAAAAGTTACCGCACTTTGTTGCCGCGAATGCTGAATATCATAGAAAAAATTCTCACCCGTACGACTTATTTGGAATTATTATTGGAAAATCCGCACGCTCTGACGCAGTTAATTGAGCTATGCGCACAATCACAAATGATCGCAGAACAAGTAGCGCGTCACCCGATTTTATTAGACGAACTGCTCGACCAAAAAAGCCTTCACAATCCGCCACCATTTGAACAATATCCGACCGAGCTACGAAAATTTCTGCTCCGGTTACCGCAAGATGATGAAGAACAGTTTATCGATGGTCTGCGACAATTTAAACAAGCCACTCTCTTACGTATCGCCGCTGCCGATATTCTAGGCGTATTGCCGGTGATGAAGGTCAGCGATCATCTCACATTTTTAGCAGAAGCTATTATTGAAGCAGTAGTGAATCTGGCTTGGCAACAAGTAAGCGAACGTTTCGGCACGCCCGAGCATTTAGCTCCCAATAAAAAGGGTTTCTTGGTAATCGGTTACGGTAAGCTGGGAGGTATTGAATTAGGCTACAAATCCGACTTAGACATGGTTTTTCTCTTTGATGGCAAGAACACAGGGCAAACCATAGGTGGCAAAAAATCCATTGATAGCAACCAGTTTTATCTCCGCTTAGCACAAAAAATCGTCAGCATTTTCAGTATGAATACCAGTGCCGGCGTATTGTACGACGTGGATATGCGCTTACGCCCCTCAGGGGAAAGCGGATTATTGGTCAGTTCACTTAGCGCTTTTAATGATTACCAACACAATGAAGCCTGGACTTGGGAACAGCAAGCGTTGGTACGCAGCCGCATCATCTTCGGTGAACCCGAGCTCTGTCAACAATTTGACGAAATCCGCCGCGATGTACTTGCAACTCCACGTGACTTAGTCAAATTAAAACAAGATGTACGTGAAATGCGTGAAAAAATGTACCTCCATCTTGCTCAACCCGATAGCACAAAATTTAACATTAAAAAGGATCGAGGCGGCATTACAGACATTGAATTTATCGCGCAATATCTGGTGCTCGCCAATGCTCCGGAAAACCCGGAACTCGCCTATTGGTCGGATAACGTACGAATTTTCGACATTATGGCGGAATATGCTGTTATTTCCATTGAAACCGCCGATAAATTGAAAGAATGTTACACCGAATTACGCAATCGTATTCACCATCTGCATTTACTCGGGCAGCATTCCGTCGTCAGTGCTGAAGAATTTATAGAGGAAAGAGAATTCATCGGAAAAATTTGGGCAGAATTAATTGGATAAGACTAAAAAACACCCCAAAGTGCGGTTGCTTTTTGGGCTGTTTTTGTATTTGGCACAGAGCATTTTTAGTATATTTTACCAAATTCTCTGATTGGATAAATTTGAGACAATCTGCTTAATCTCTATCCTAATAAGTAAAAAAACGTGCTTTTCTGCAAAAAAGAGTTGACGAGTAAGGTGTATATCCGCATAATACGCTCCGCACAGCCGATGTCGGTGGCGCAAATTATTAAATGGCTATGTAGCTCAGTTGGTTAGAGCACAACACTCATAATGTTGGGGTCACAGGTTCGAATCCCGTCATAGCCACCATTTGCGCGGGAATGGCGAAATTGGTAGACGCACCGGATTTAGGTTCCGGCGCCGCGAGGTGTGTGGGTTCAAGTCCCTCTTCCCGCACCATTCATCAGCTTGCAAATCATTTTAGTTAATGGGGTATCGCCAAGCGGTAAGGCAACGGGTTTTGATCCCGTCATACCTAGGTTCGAATCCTAGTACCCCAGCCATACTATCAAACTACTTCTTAAATATTACTCTCAACTATTTCTATTGGGGTATCGCCAAGCGGTAAGGCAACGGGTTTTGATCCCGTCATACCTAGGTTCGAATCCTAGTACCCCAGCCATATTTATCTATAACTTATCTATCACTCGATATATTGCTTCAAACGATCGATGTTGAATTTAGTTAATTCATTATTCGTGGAAACAATACCGCCCTGCGCCATTTGCGTTGATAAATATTTCTGCCAATTAGAGGTATAATCGCCATTATAAATCGACGAAATACTCTCTTCAGTAAGCTTATAGTAATGCGTCTTGGTGAGCAGTTTCTTATCAATTAACTGAAAAGCCATCGCATGAGTATACAACTTTGAAATACCGGCAATGGCAAATGGCGAATCACTTGTCATACTGCCCTTAGAAAGTTCCACAACTTTTTGATTGCTTTTATACGCCAGAAGAGTTGCTTGATGGATTTTCTTATTTTTTAGGATAGCATCATCCATAAAGACCTCCCTTGATACCGAAAAATCGGTCTAAATTTGACCGCACTTTTCGTTTTTCATTGCCTTAATAGATAAGGTATAATGCTCATCTTTCTTTTTTGAGGAACACTACTATGCAGGAAAATATGCAGTAAAGCAACAAATCTACATGGACCTCTAAATTCAGTGCTCTTGGTCCGGGCATTCTGATGGCATCCGCCGCAGTTGGGGGATCACATATTATTGCTTCGACTCAAGCAGGTGCAATTTACGGCTGGCAGTTAGCGCTTATTATCATTTTAGCCAACGTATTTAAATATCCTTTTTTTCGTTTCGGCGTGCAATATACGTTGGATTCGGGCAACACTTTGCTTGAAGGCTACCGTCAAAAAGGCCAGCTTTATTTACTGGTATTCTTTGTTTTAAACGTTTTTGCTACAGTGATTAATACGGCTGCCGTAGGTTTGTTGTGTGCTGCAATTTTGACTTTTGTGTTGCCTTTCCCGGTTCCTGTGCCAACTTTAAGTTTAGTTGTTATCGCGAGTTGTGTCATAATTTTATTGTTTGGAAAATATCGAATTCTAGATGGCTTATCCAAGCTCATCATGATTGCACTCACCATTACCACTGTGGCGGCAGTAGCAATTGCTTTAGCGCGTAACGGTATGCAAGGAGTAGCACCGGCGGATTATATTTCTCCTTCGCCTTGGAATTTATCGGCATTAGCTTTTATTGTTGCATTAATGGGTTGGATGCCTGCACCGATTGAAATTTCCGCCGTCAATTCCATGTGGGTGGTAGCAAAACGTCGCTTAACAAAAGTATCCTATCAGGATGGTATTTTTGACTTTAATGTCGGTTTTATCGGTACGGCAATTTTAGCCATAGATTTCCTAGCATTGGGTGCCTTAGTACAATTCGGTTCACCGGAAAGTGTCGAAATGGTTGGAGGTAAATATATTGCTCAATTAATCAATATGTATGCTTCCACCATCGGCGAATGGGCGCGCGGACTGATCGCCTTTATCGCTTTCATGTGTATGTTCGGCACAACTATTACCGTAATCGACGGTTATTCACGTACCAATATAGAAAGTCTGCGCATTCTATTTAACAAAAAAGAAAATCGCGCCAGTACATTAAACATTGCGATTACTTTGGCATCGCTATCCGGTTTGGCAGTAATTTTCTATTTCAATAATGCGGTTGGTCCAATGCTGAAATTTGCGATGATCGCCTCTTTTGTGTCCACTCCGGTATTTGCTTGGTTGAACTTATCTTTAGTGCTAAAAGGAGAGCATAAGGTAAAAGGCGGACTATATTGGCTTTCCATTATTGGATTAATTTATCTCAGTGGCTTTACGTTATTGTTTATCGCCCAACAGGCAGGTTGGTTGAATTAATCCGATATATATAAAATCCCGGCAAATGCCGGGATTATTAAGGTATAACAATTTTACTACTACAATTACACTTCGATAGAATACAATTTTTTTATTATTGCCTGAAAATCGGTACAACCGCCAATAGGCTCGCCATCAATAAAAACCTGTGGCACGGTTTGTACCGTTTTCCCCACCAATACTGACAAATCATCCTTGGTCAACCCTTTTTCATGCATATCAATATATTCATAATTAAAATCCGCTACTGAGGTTTTTAATTTTTCTGCTAGCGCCTTGGCGCGTACGCAATAGGGACATCCTACACGACCGTAAATTTTAACGAACATCATTTTTCTCCTGATAGACATATGTAATTTGTTAAAAGATTTTACCCGAATCCTGAAAAAAGCATAAAGTGTTTTTCAGCATTATTACGATTGGTATAATATATTGAAACCAATTTATCTTTTGAACAAAAAATAGGTGCTGAATTAATTCGACAATCAGCGGATTTTTTCGGAAACCCAAACGGATTACGCAGAATTTTACAAAGAAGTAAAGTACAATGAAATTACTAATGTTATGCCGTGAGCCTCGTTTGTATAGCTGCATGCGATTACAACAAGCGGCGGAAGCAAGTGGTCATCAAGTAGATATTCTTGATCCAAACCGCTGTTTATTAAAACTCGCTCAAAACAGACCACACTTTCAGCTATATTATCAGCCTAACAACGAAGCGGAACCTTATTTATTGCCGGATTACGATGCGGTTATCCCGCGTTTCGGTTCTACAAGCACAAAAATGGGCTGCGCAGTGCTACGCCATTTCGCCGCCAGAAACGTTCCTTGTTTAAATGACGAACATTCATTTTTGCAGGCACGAGACAAATGGCAAAGTTTGCAAATTTTGGCTCAGGCGGGAATCGCGATACCAAATACAGTCTTAATTGGGGGCGAATTCCAACCCCAAGACGGAGTAGCGCAAGTAAAATCACCGACGATTTTGAAAACCCTGAGCGGTTCGCAAGGAATCGGGGTGATTCTGGCAGAACGGCCACAAAGTGCGGTCAGTATTCTGGAAACATTGAAACAGGCAAATATTCCTGTTTTATTGCAAGATTTTATTGAAGAAGCGCAAGGTTCTGATTTACGTTGTTTTGTTATCGGCGATCGTGTAATCGCGAGTATGCAACGTACCGGACAAAACGGAGAGTTCCGCGCGAATTTCCACCGTGGCGGTACAGCAGAAAAAATTCAACTGAGCGAAGAGGAAAAAGCAATTGCCGTAAAAGCTGCACAAACACTTGGCTTAGATATCGCAGGAGTAGATCTAATCCGTTCGGAACAAGGCTTACTTGTACTTGAAGTCAACGCTAGCCCGGGGTTAGAAATGATTGAGAAAACCAACGGTATTGATATTGCAGTGCAAATGATTGCTTATCTGGAGAAAAAGGTTAAATCTTTCATGAAAAGTGCGGTCTAATTTTTTAAAATTTCTAGAACGCATTTAGTTATATAAATTAAGTGAGGAAGAAATGTTTAAGAATTACGACCGTCCTTTTTTCTTTTATGGTATATCATTATTTTTACCTTGGTCATTTTGGTTTATCGCTGCATATATAAGTCATTTGCCAAATCAGAACGAATATATTATTTGGCAAGGGATATTAAGCATTCTAGGTTTGATTACCCCTATGTTAACGGCAGCATATCTGTTTATTTCCAAACCTGTGCTTTTTAATGATTTAAAAAATCGTTTTCTCGGATTTAAACATATTCGTACACGTTATTTGTTTCTATCTGTTTTTATGACATTCACGGCATTAATTGTCGCACAATTATTTTCTGTTTTTATTGGGCACGATCTAAGCCAATTTTATATTTCGGGAAAAGCAAGTTTTGATTCGGCGTTATTTTCACCCTGGTTCTTATTAGCTTTTGCAGCGTTTGCAGAAGAGTTAGCTTGGCACTCTTACGGTACGGATGCGTTATGCAGCAAAATGAACTTATTTAACGCATCTTTAGTTTTTTCTCTATATTGGGCATTTTGGCATTTACCGCTTGCTTTCATCAAAGGTTATTATCATAGTTATTTAATCGTTCAAGGCTGGCAATATATGCTGAATTTTATTGTCAGCATGGTTATTTTTGTTATTTTGATGAATTGGCTATATTTTAAAACCGGACGCAGTATTATGATTGCCGTGTTATTTCATATGACGGCAAATGTCAGCAATGAAATATTTGCAACTCATCCGGACAGTAAGATAATTCAGACGATTATTTTATTATGTGTAGTAATATTTATTTTAATTCGTGAGAAACAATTATTTTTTACAAAATTCAGTAATTCGAATGAGGAGAAAATATGATTATTTATTTACATGGTTTTGATTCCAGTAGTCCCGGTAATCACGAAAAAGTGTTACAGTTAAAATTTATTGACGATGATGTACGTTTTATTAATTACAGTACTTTACATCCTAAGCATGATATGCAGTTTTTATTAAAAGAAGTACATAAATTAGTGAAAGAAAGCCAAGACGAATCCCCTTTAATTTGCGGTGTGGGATTGGGCGGTTATTGGTCTGAACGCATTGGTTTCTTATGTGGCATCAAGCAGGCAATTTTTAACCCGAACCTCTTTCCCTATGAAAATATGCCGGGCAAAATCGATCGCCCCGAAGAGTATGAAGACATTGCGACTAAATGCGTGGAGAATTTCCGCATGAAAAATCGTGGAAATTGTTTGGTATTTTTATCTACACAAGATGAAGTGCTCAACTCA
>CAJPST010000092.1 GCA_905373425.1 uncultured Mesocricetibacter sp. | reverse complement strand
GCTGTACACCAGATGCGACCATCTCCTCGACTTCCTTTTTCGCCCACTTTTCCGCTTCCTCTTTTGATTTTCCACTTACCTGCTCACCAATCACTAACAGGTTTGTCAAAGCGGCCTTATCAGCGGTAAAATTAAATGACAACTCCTTAAACAGGCTCAAAATTTTACCCTGCATTGCTGCGGCAAAATCTGCACTAGCAAGGTTAATATTTAAATCTGCACTAATCTTACCGCTTTCATTAGTTAACGAAAGAGGTTTAATAACGAAGTGCGGTTGATTTTGCAACAGTTCTAAACCGCTTTGCTCTAATCCTTTCATATCATTAGGATCCGCAACAACAAGACGATTCATTGCTGCAGCAGAAAGATGATTCATCTGCATTGAAAAATCAAATTTGCCTAAATTTCGGTCATTTACACTCATACTCTTGACAGCATTCTTCATATCATAATCTAAGAACCCACCTTTTTCCTCAGCAGAATAATCATACTTCCAACCATTAAATGCTAAAGCCATCGGTGGCACACCACTTTCTTCAGTGTAAATATAAGAAACTTTGAACGTCCCCAATTGCCCGTCACCTTTACCAACTACGATGTTTGGTAACGCTGCAGGTTGTAAATTGTGATCACCTTTAAAATCTGCAATGTTAATTTCCATCGATTTTAAATTGTTTCCATCTTGCTGAGCAGCGAAGGTTTTTATTCCTTCCTCATCATAAAACGCTTTGAGCTGTTTGATATCATAAATATAGTGACCTTTTCCGTTTCTATCCGTATCATATTCCAATGCAGCACCGGCCCAATCGACATTCACTCCTTTATATGCCGATTTTCCCGGCGCTAGCGTCAAATGTCCTTTAACACGTTCGCCATAGCTCATTGTTGCAGAGGCTTCGGCCGGATTTTTACCACCGGCGTAATCAAACCAAGCTTTAGTTTGTTCATTTTTCACGACTTGCGATGTCGCCGATAACACTGCCGGAGTAAAGTCAAACTTCGCTAAACGATTTAACGGCAACGGTCCATGATATAATGTCCCTTCAAACGGAACCACCCAAGACGTATTGTCAGCTTGTGATTTTATTGTAATATCATAGGAAACTGCCGAACTGAAAAAACCACGCGAAAATTTCACATTGTCAATTTTAACGTCCGTCCGTGCCGAAGAAGAAAGCAATGCCAACTGTTTATTCGCCACATCAATTTGTTTTTGATATTGCGCTTCCGCCGTTTTACCCGTGTACCAGCTTCCGCCAGCCCAAATAACGCCTAATGCGACAACTACGCCGATAGCAACTGTTGATTTTTTCATACTCTGTTCCTTATCTGAATGATTTCTAACCGTCGTAAAGTAGCATAAATTCGCCCTACTGGCAATTTATAACCGATTAAACGAAAGATATATTCAGAAAATAACCGCTTGAATTTAAAGGTTTCACCTCCATCTTATAAAACAACGACAATTTCGACCGCACTTTTTGAAAATTTTTTCAAAGTAGCCCTTGAAAAACAAAATCCGAACCACATTTTAGAAACACGTAAGATAAATTACGAACTAAATTTCACGAATTTAACAGGAGAAATCAAAATGGGAAAAATTATCGGTATTGACTTAGGTACGACAAACTCTTGCGTAGCCGTAATGGACGGCGATAAACCACGCGTAATTGAAAATGCGGAAGGAGATCGCACCACACCGTCAATCATTGCTTATACAAATGATAACGAAACATTGGTCGGTCAACCGGCAAAACGTCAGGCAGTAACCAATCCGAAAAATACATTATTCGCTATCAAGCGTTTAATCGGTCGTCGTTTTGAAGATGAGGAAGTTCAACGCGATGTGGGCATCATGCCGTTCCAAATCATTAAAGCGGATAACGGCGATGCTTGGGTAGATGTTAAAGGCGACAAACTGGCACCTCCGCAAATTTCTGCCGAAGTATTGAAAAAAATGAAAAAAACTGCCGAAGATTTCTTAGGTGAAACCGTTACTGAGGCGGTAATTACCGTACCGGCATATTTTAACGACGCACAACGTCAAGCAACTAAAGACGCGGGTCGAATTGCAGGTCTTGAAGTAAAACGTATCATCAATGAACCGACTGCTGCAGCATTAGCTTACGGCTTGGATAAGGGCAAAGGTAACCAAACTATCGCCGTATACGACTTAGGTGGTGGTACATTTGACCTATCTATTATTGAAATTGATGAAGTGGGTGGCGAAAAAACCTTTGAAGTATTAGCTACTAACGGTGATACTCATTTAGGTGGTGAAGACTTTGATAACCGCGTAATTAATTACTTGGTAGATGAGTTCAAAAAAGAACAGGGCGTTGATCTGCGTAATGATCCGTTAGCAATGCAACGCTTAAAAGAAGCAGGTGAAAAAGCGAAAATTGAGCTTTCTTCCGCTCAACAAACTGATGTAAACCTACCGTATATCACGGCTGATGCAACAGGACCGAAACACCTTAATATCAAGCTAACCCGTGCAAAACTGGAAGCATTGGTAGAAGATTTGGTAACTCGTTCATTAGAGCCTGTGAAGGTGGCATTAAACGATGCAGGTTTAAGCGTATCGCAAATCGACGATGTGATTTTAGTCGGCGGTCAAACCCGTATGCCGTTAGTACAACAAAAAGTAGCCGAATTCTTCGGTAAAGAACCACGTAAAGACGTAAATCCGGACGAAGCGGTGGCCGTGGGTGCTGCGGTACAAGGTGGCGTATTGGCAGGTCATGTTACCGATGTATTATTATTAGACGTAACTCCACTGTCACTTGGTATCGAAACCATGGGTGGTGTCATGACAACACTGATTGAGAAAAACACTACGATTCCAACCAAAAAATCACAAGTGTTCTCAACAGCGGAAGATAACCAAAGCGCAGTAACTATCCATGTTCTGCAAGGTGAGCGCAAACAAGCGTCGGCGAACAAGTCTTTAGGTCAATTTAATCTTGAAGGCATTAATCCTGCGCCACGCGGTATGCCACAGATTGAAGTAACCTTCGACATCGACGCGGACGGTATTATCCATGTTTCTGCGAAAGATAAAGGTACGAATAAAGAGCAAAAAATCACCATTAAAGCTTCTTCCGGTTTAAGTGACGAAGAAATTCAACAAATGGTACGTGATGCTGAAGCCAATGCAGAAGCGGATCGTAAATTTGAAGAATTGGTACAAGCGCGTAACCAAGCAGATCATTTGGTTCACAGCACGCGTAAGCAATTAAGTGAAGTGGGCGACAAATTATCGGCAGAAGACAAAGCGCCAATTGAAAAAGCAGTAAACGAACTTGAAACTGCTGCAAAAGGCGAAGATAAAGCGGAAATTGAAGCGAAAGTGCAAGCCTTAATACAGGTATCCGAAAAATTGATCCAGGCAGGTCAAGCACAAGCGCAATCTGATGCTCACGCTCAACAAGCTCAAGGTGGCAAAGGCAACGATGATGTAGTTGATGCCGAGTTTGAGGAAGTAAAAGATAAATAATCAAATTTTCGGTAAGAAATTCAAGGGCGTAGCGATACGCCCTTTTGGTATATTAATCAACAGATCCTATCTCCACGTAAGATAAATCGTACGTGGTATTGTTAGCCTTGAGCCGATTGAGTCGTCTAGCGACTCTTCCTTAACAGTTCCAACAGAGCTGAACTATACGTAACCTGGCTCGACTATGTTGTAGCGAGAAATTAAAGAGAATAATTTAATGGCAAAACGAGACTATTACGAAGTACTAGGCATTCAAAAAGGCGCGGATGAAAAAGAAATCAAACGTGCTTATAAACGCCTTGCAATGAAATATCACCCGGATAGAACTAAGGGCGATAAAGAAAGCGAAGAAAAATTCAAAGAAATCAACGAAGCCTACGAAGTGCTTGCCGATAAAGAAAAACGTACCACTTATGATCAATTCGGTCATGCGGCATTTGAAAACGGCGGTGCCGGCGCGGGTGGTTTCGGTGGCTTCAGCGGTGCAGATTTCGGCGACATTTTCGGCGATATGTTCGGCGATATTTTCGGTGGTGGGCGCGGTCGTCAGCGCGTAGTACGCGGCGAAGATCTGCGTTATGATATTGAAATCACACTGGAAGAAGCCGTACGCGGAACGAAAAAAGATATACAAATCAATACTCTTGCCCAGTGTGAACACTGCCACGGCAGCGGCGCGGAAAAAGATTCTAAAGTAGAAACCTGCGCAACTTGCCATGGTACAGGGCGTATTCGCCAGCAACGCGGATTCTTCGTTACCGAAGCGACTTGTCCGCATTGTAACGGTAGCGGTAAGAAAATTGAAAAACCGTGTAAAAAATGCCACGGCGACGGTCGCGTACATAAGAAAAAAAATCTTTCCGTCACCATTCCGGCAGGAGTGGATACAGGCAATCAACTGCGTTTATCCGGTGAAGGGGCGGCAGGTGAAAATGGCGCACCGGCAGGCGATTTGTATGTCGTTATTCATGTTAAAGAGCACCATATTTTTGAACGTGACGGTAGCAATCTCTACTGTGAAGTGCCGATCAGCTTCACAATGGCGGCATTAGGCGGTGAAATTGAAGTGCCGACCTTAGACGGACGAGTAAAACTTAAAATCCCGGAAGGTACACAAACCGGTAAACTATTCCGTATGCGTGGTAAAGGTATCACCGCAGCCCGCGGTGGCTACGCAGGTGATTTGATCTGTAAAATCATTGTGGAAACACCGATTTCACTCAATGAAGAACAGAAAGAATTACTTCGCAAATTAGAAGAGAGTTTAGCCGGTCACAGCCAACATCGGCCGAAATCCGCCGGTTTCTTTGATGGCGTCAAAAAATTCTTTGATAATTTAGGTAAATAGCTTAAAAGTGCGGTTAAAAAAACACAAGAAATTTTAACCGCACTTTTCTTTTAGAAATTGACTATGTTTTCTTCAAACACCGAACAGAAACCTGCCAATCTGGTTGCTTTCGCTTTTTTATTAATCGCTTTTCTGACAGGGATTGCCTCTTCTTTTCAATTACCAACATTAAGCTTATTTTTAACTCAAGAAATTCAAGTTTCTCCGACGATGGTCGGTACCTTTTATGCCATAAATGCAGTAATTGGTATTATACTCAGTCAAGTATTAGCAAGATATTCTGACAGACAAAACGATCGCCGCAAAGTTATCATTTTCTGCAGTGCTGTTGCCATTTTAGGCTACCTTCTGTTTGCATACAGCCGTAATTATTATATGCTGGTGTTATTCGGAACTACATTGCTCGGGTTTGGTTCCTCGTCCAATCCACAATCTTTCGCATTAGCACGGGAATATGCCGAAAAAACTAAACGTGAAGCAGTGATGTTCACCACAATTATGCGTACCCAAATCTCACTAGCATGGATTGTCGGGCCCCCGTTGTCATTTGCCATCGCTTTAAACTGGGGATTTGATTTCATGTATTTGGTGGCGGCATTAGCATTTCTATTATGCGCACTGATCACAGCCACATTGCTACCGAAAATTGTTCGACAACCTCATGTTACTACGCAAACTACAGTGCAAGCACCACGAACTCATCGTAAAAGCGTACTATATCTTTTTATAGCACTATTTTTAATGTGGACCTGCAACAGTATGTATTTAATAAATATGCCATTGTATGTTATTCATGAACTACACTTGCCCGAATCACTGGGTGGCACACTGATGGCAACTGCAGCAGGGTTGGAAATTCCTATTATGCTGATAGCGGGTTATTTAACTCAATATTACTCGAAAAAACGGCTCATGCTAATTGCTCTCGTTGCCGGAATTGGGTTCTACTGTGGGCTATTTTTTGCACATGTCACTTGGCAACTTATTGCTTTACAACTACTAAACGCGATATTTATCGGCATCATTGCCACTATCGGAATGGTTTATTTTCAGGATCTCATGACGAAACAAATGGGAGCGGCGACAACTCTGTTCAGCAATTCTGCCAAAAGCAGCTGGATTATTGGTGGTCCGCTTGCGGGTGTGCTTACTCAAACCTGGGATTATCATTCAGTATTTTATCTTGCCGTATTACTGCTTATTTTAAGTGTATTTTGTATGTGGCGGGTAAAATCAGTATAAAAGTGCGGTCATTTTCTGAGTCGTTTTCAAAAACGTAAGCATTATCGTGTAAAAACGCCATTCATATCAAAAGCGTTGCAGAATAAGCGGGTATAAAGAAGAAATTGAGTCGGTCGATAAGCCGGGTTCTGTCGTGGACAATCATTCATCTAGGCGACGGATTACTCCGCCGCTCAAGCAACCTACCCGAACTCTGAGTGGGCACACCCATTGAGTTCCTATTTGGTCTTGCTACAAGTGGAGTTTACCATGCCGTGAAGTGTTACCACTCACGCGGTGCGCTCTTACCACACCCTTTCACCCTTACCGTTTTGTGAAAAACGGCGGTCTACTCTCTGTTGCACTGGTCGTAGGCTCGCGCCTCCCGGGCGTTACCCGGCACTCTGCCCTGTGTAGCCCGGACTTTCCTCCGGTTTACTTGTCCCACCAGCTCGCCTTACGGCACTTAGGGGCTTCAATAAACCAGCGATTGCCTGACCGACTCAGGTGCGCAGTATAGCCTAATTACCCCAAATAATATAGTCTTAATTAAAAACTTGCGTTAAAATGACCACACTTTTTACCTGAGGATTGATACATGGATTATTTACAAAACGCACGTGAAACACTGGCTATAGAACAACAAGCAATTGCCAAATTAAGCGAAAATTTAGACCACACTTTTGATCAAGTGGTCGAATTAATCCTATCTTGCAAAGGCCGATTGGTAATCGGGGGGATTGGCAAATCCGGACTGATCGGCAGGAAAATGGTTGCCACATTTGCGTCAACAGGCACTCCTAGCTTTTTTCTTCACCCAACCGAAGCCTTTCACGGCGATTTAGGTATGCTTAAATCGCTGGATGTTGTGATGTTAATTTCTTATAGTGGAGAAAGCGATGATGTCAACAAGTTGATCCCAAGTCTAAAAAATTTCGGCAATAAAATCGTTGCATTAACCAGCAATAAAAACTCCACATTAGCAAAACACGCCGATTATATGTTGGATATTTCGGTAGAACGCGAAGCTTGTCCAAACAATTTAGCACCGACCACCTCCGCACTGGCAACGCTTGCTTTAGGGGATGCGCTGGCTGTAGCATTAATCAATGCACGTCATTTCCAACCGACAGATTTCGCGAAATTCCACCCGGGCGGTTCGCTCGGTCGTCGTTTGTTATGTCGCGTAAAAGACGAAATGCAAACCCGCTTGCCTGTAACTGCTCCAAATACGTCTTTCACTGATTGTCTAACTATTATGAACGAAGGCAGAATGGGAGTTGCATTGGTCATGGAAAATAACGTCTTGAAAGGCATTATCACCGATGGCGATATTCGTCGTGCGCTTTCCGCTAATGGTGCACAAACTTTAAACAAAACTGCTAGCGATTTTATGACATCCAACCCTAAAACTATTCACTATGATGCTTATTTATCGGAAGCGGAAGCCATTATGAAAGCGAGAAAAATTCACTCTCTGGTTGCCGTAGACGATAATAATAAAGTTGTCGGTTTAATTGAATTCTCGAGTTAAGTGTATCGCCTTATGAATGAAAAATTACAGAAAATAAAATTGGTTATCACCGATGTAGACGGCGTACTAACAGATGGTTTGTTACATTACGATGCCAACGGTGAAGCAATCAAAAGTTTCCATGTGCGTGATGGGCTTGGTATTCGTATGTTGATGGAGCACGGCATACAAGTTGCCGTATTATCCGGTCGCTCCTCACCTATTTTACAAAAACGAATGCAGGATCTTGGCATCAAACTGGCTATTCTCGGTAAACTAGAAAAAGAATCCGCCTGCTTTGAACTGATGAAACAAGCAAACGTTACCCCCGAACAAACCGCTTATATCGGTGATGACAGTGTCGACCTGCCCGCTTTTGCCGTTTGCGGTTTTTCATTTGCAGTTGCAGATGCGGCAGGATATGTGCAGGATTGTGCTGATTATGTGCTTTCCCTCGGAGGTGGCAAAGGAGCTTTTCGGGAAATGTCCGATATGATTTTAACCGCTCAGGGGAAAACCGAAGTCTATGCTAGTGCACAAGGTTTCTTAAAAACCGTAGAGAATATGGCTCAGTAAGCTTTTTCAGTAAAAAAGTGCGGTCGAAAAATCAAGAGAAATATCGACCGCACTTTTAGCCTCTCTTGTTTTATTTTATCGCCGCCGTGACAACAATTTCTACCTTCCATTTCGGATCGGCTAATTTTGCTTCCACGCAAGCTCGAGGCGGTGCATTATTCGAAGCGATCCATTCGTCCCACGCTCGATTCATTTCGGCATAATCCTTCATATCCGCTAAAAAAATCTGACAACTTAAAATGCGACTTTTGTCACTGTTTGCCTCGCTTAATAACTTATCAATTAAACCTAACACTTCCTGCGTTTGCGCATAAACCTCATTATCACTATTTTCAGGCACTTGCCCAGCAAGATAAACTACGTTGTTATAAATTGCCGCTTCTGAATAGCGCTTGGTTAGGTGAAATCGTTGAATTTGTGTCATTTCTTATTTCTCTAATGATAAAAAATATCGTGTGCGGGTACCAATTTAAGATAAAACCTACTAAAATTATCAGGTAAATTCAACCGGGAATATTTTATGAAATTGTTAATATCCAATCAACACGGCGCAATTGTGATGGCGTTAATGCCGTTTTTATATGGAATGCTACTTTCCACGCCAATTTGGCAACATATTTTCTTGCTGTTAGCATGGTTCTCACTATATCTACTTACTTACCCATTTTTTAATTTATTCAAAGGACATAATCTGGAGCTTTACCGCAAGTGGGCATGGATTTATTCTATCTCCGCTATGCTTTTTGCCCTGCCGGCTCTTTGGCATAACTGGAAGATCATTTTTTTCGTATTAGCAATATTGCCGCTCTCATGCGTTACAATTTATTATATAAAACAACGAGATGAACGAGCCCTACTCAATGATTTGGCCGGTATAACCGTGTTTGCCATCGCAGGAATGGCGGCATATTATTTTGCTGATTTCCGTTTCGATGAAAGAATTTGGTTAGTTGCGCTTTACCCAAGCCTATTTTTCATCGGTACCACATTGTATATTAAATCTATGCTACGGGAACGAAAAAATCCGCGTTATTTGCATGCTTCGTGGCTGTTCCATATATTTTGTGTTGTGATATTTCTATTATTACAGCAATATCTGCTTG
>CAJPST010000091.1 GCA_905373425.1 uncultured Mesocricetibacter sp. | reverse complement strand
CGTCAGCGTAATTGCAATAACGAATGAAAGGGCTCGCCAGGAGCCCTTATTAACAAATTGATAAAGTAAATTTATCATTAACCTTACTCGTCAAATTTATCTGTCTTTTCAATGCTAACCGTGATGACAACGCTTAGCATGACGGCTAACAAAACACCTAATACCCAAACTACATAAAACATAATTTATCTCCTGATCTTAATGGATTAGTATAACGTGTTTTTATTTTCTTCGATAAATTCACTGTCAAGTCTTCCAAACATCTTGCTATATGACCAAACCGTGTAAGCTAAGATCAACACTACAAAAATTACCGCTAAGAATAACATTAAAGTCAACGTTAGTTTGCTCGAAGTTGAATCCCACATTAACAAACTCATTTCAGGATGAGAAATCGACGGCATAACAAACGGGAACATTGCAATACCCGCGGTAAAAATAATGCCTGCCATAGTTAATGAAGAAAACAAGAAAGCAAAGCCGTTTCGGTTAGCTTTAGATGCCGCTACATTCAATAAAGCGGAACCCACCGCCAACAAAGGGAAAACCCATAATATCGGCATTTCTTTATAATTGTTAAACCATGCTCCCGCTTCAAGGGCAACTTGTTTACCCAGCGGAGAAGACGGTCCGTTACGATCGATCATACTGGTAACAATATAACCGTCTTTAAACACTAACCAAATTCCTGCTAATACAAATGTCGCCAATGTTACAATCGCACCGACCTGTGTAATGGTTCTTGCACGATCGCGTAGCTCAGATGTAGTTTTCATTTGTAGCCAAGCAGAACCTTGAGTTGTCAACATAGATAGGCTGAGCACCCCGCATAATAATGCAAACGGGTTCAATAGCCCCCAGAAACTACCGGTGTATTTAACTGACATAAAATCATTGAATTCAAACGGCACCCCCTGCAAAAGATTACCGAATGCCACACCGAATACCAATGAAGGCACCGCTCCTCCGGCAAATAAACCCCAGTCCCAAGCCTTACGCCAAGTTGGATTATCAATCTTCGCGCGATATTCCAATCCTACAGGGCGAAAGAATAATGCTGCAAGAACCAAGATCATTGCAATATAAAAACCGGAGAAAGATGCGGCATATACCGTCGGCCAAGCTGCAAACATTGCTCCTCCAGCCGTTAACAACCAAACCTGATTGCCATCCCAGTGTGGAGCTATGGAGTTAATCATGATGCGTTTTTCTATATCCTTTTTACCGGCAAACGGCAATAAAGTTAATACGCCCATATCAAAACCATCAGTTACTGCAAATCCGATTAACAATACACCGATGAGCACCCACCAAATAAAACGTAGAATTTCATAATCTAGCATAATTAAGCTCCTGCTTTAGATGATTGCTCAAAATAATAGCGACCGGTTTTTAATGAACTTGGTCCCAAACGACCGTATTTATACATTAAGTACATTTCCGCCACTAAGAATACTGAGTAAAGAGTACAAAGCAAGCCGATTGAGAACCAAAGATCTCCCTTGCCTAATGCTGAGTTGGCTACACCTACCGGTAATACTTCAAAAATAGCCCATGGCTGACGACCATATTCCGCTAAGAACCAACCACTTTCAATTGCAATCCAAGGCAATGGCAATCCCCATAATAAACCTTGTAACAATAACGTGCTTCTGCTTACTTTTCCACGTAGATTTTGTGCAAATGCACCAATCATTAACAATAAAATCAAGCCGCCGGCCGCCATCATCGCACGGAACGACCAAAATGTCGGACCTACGTTCGGAATGGTATCTCTGGTTGCTTGTTTAATTTGCTCTTCCGACGCATCAACAACTTTATCGGTATAGCGTTTTAGCAACAGACCAAATCCCAAATCTTTCTGTATTGCATTAAATTGAGCTTTGGTTTCTTCACTAACTTGACCCGCTTTTTTCTGCGCACGTAATTGCTCTAACAAACTATAAGCTGCCACACCATTACGCACACGTTGTTCATTACGCGCAAGAATATCTGTTAACCCTTCAAATTGTTTGTCGAATGAACGGGTTACGATAATCCCAGCAGCATAAGGAACTTGAATTGCGAATTCATTTTTCTGTTCGGCTGAATTCGGGATAACAAACATGTTCCATGAGGCCGGTGCTGGTTGTGTATGCCATTCACCTTCCATTGCAGCCAATTTTGATGGCTGAACCTGACCAATCTCATAACCTGATTCGTCACCCATAATCAATACGGAAATAACCGAAACCAAACCGAACACGGAAGCAACTGAAAAAGAGCGCTTAGCAAAACCTAAATCACGTCCCTTCAAAATATAGTAAGCGCTGATCGACAATACAAACATTGCGCCGGATACATAACCTGCCGATAATGTATGTAAGAATTTACTTTGGGCCACCGGATTAAGCCACAGCTCCATAAAGTTGGTCATTTCCATTCGCATGGTTTCAAAGTTAAATTCTGAAGCAATCGGAGATTGCATCCAACCGTTTGCCACCAAAATCCACATAGCAGATAGGTTTGAACCGAATGCTACACAATATGTTGCCAACAAATGCTGACGTTTTGACAGTCTATCCCAACCAAACAGGAATAAACCGAAGAATGTGGATTCGAGGAAAAATGCTAATAACGCCTCAATAGCCAACGGCGCACCAAAAATATCACCCACATAGTGAGAATAATATGACCAGTTAGTACCGAATTGGAATTCCATTGTAATCCCGGTAGTCACACCTAGGGCAAAGTTAATTGCAAATAACTTACCCCAGAATCTTGTCATATCTTTATAAACTTGCTTGCCCGTCACAACATAAGTGGTTTCCATTATGACTAATACAAAGGATAAACCCAATGTTAACGGCACAAACAAAAAGTGATATAACGCAGTTAATGCAAACTGCAATCGAGAGAGTTCAACAACGTCTAACATCTCATTAACTCCTTGTAAATGCTACAAGCTCCCAATAATGATTACTTGGTAATCACCCCTATACTTAAGCCCCAAAAAAACAAAGCTAACGTTTGAGTCGAATTCTTAACAATTACCAAATTACAACCAAAAGTGCGGTCAAAAAATTAACCGTTTTTAGTCAAAATGGTAAACTTCATCAAAAGCTCCAACCTTTTGCTATTCTACTACTAATTATAAGGATTAAAAATAGCAAAAACACTCCGCCGTTTAGATTTTTGAACTTAAATCAAAACTTACCCTCAAAGCTATATTTAAGTATTTTGATCAAGCGCAAATTATAGGTTTTATTAACATCTTTGCAACTTTAAAATGTAAGAAAGTGTAAGAAAATGTAAAAAATCAACGAATGGCTGGACATTAAGCTCGGATTTTGATAATTTTCTCTCAGAATTTCATACTGAATGCTCGTTTTTTCAATGATTTTTTATAATTCAAATTTACCAATGTAAGGATTAAGTAAGTGAAAAAAATTGGATTAAGATTGACCGCGCTTTTAATGGCTTCGGCATTCAGCCTTGCTGCAAACACCGCAGAAACGCCTGTGACAACTATTCCACAACAATGTCAGCAGCTATTTAGCGCAACTGAAAAATTGATAGCCGAAGCGGAAAAACAGCCGGGAACACATACTCAAGTTAGTAAAATTAAAAACAAACTAAACCAAAGCAAAAAACAAATTTTGGAAATGGAATTAGCAACACAAATTAAAAGCTGTGATCACGGTTTGGCGAAACTCAATAAAGACAGCACTAAACCTGAACAGCAAGAAAACTAATTGTTTGTCCGAATTTAAAAATAAAGGCTTACTCAAAATGGTAAGCCTTTATTTTATTCAGTTAATTTTTGTAAACCAAAATGGCGATATGTTCTGGAGGTTGCGATTCGACCGCGTGGAGTGCGTTGTAAAAATCCCTGCTGAATTAAAAACGGTTCCAATACATCTTCAATAGTATCCCGCTCTTCTCCAATGGCAGCAGCTAAGTTATCCAGCCCCACAGGCCCTCCGTCAAAGCGTTCAATTACCGCACTAAGTAACTTGCGATCCAAATAATCAAACCCAGCCTGATCAATATCCAACATAGTTAATGCCGATTTTGCAATATCTTCAGAGATAATACCACTATTTTTAACGTCGGCATAATCACGTACACGGCGTAATAATCTATTAGCAATACGTGGTGTACCACGTGAACGACAGGCAATTTCATGTGCTGCAGACGCGGAAATATCCAAATTTAAGCAATTGGCACTACGTGAAACAATAAAGGTTAAATCCTCCACCGAGTAAAACTCTAAGCGCTGCACAATCCCAAAGCGATCACGTAAAGGGGAGGTCAATGAACCTGCGCGGGTGGTAGCACCGATCAATGTAAATGGCGGCAAATCCAGTTTAATGGAACGTGCGGCCGGCCCTTCGCCAATCATAATATCCAGCTGATAATCTTCCATTGCAGGATAAAGCACTTCTTCTATTGCTGGGGACAACCTGTGAATTTCATCAATAAACAATACGTCATGCGGTTCAAGGTTAGTCAGCATCGCTGCCAAATCACCTGCTTTTTCGAGCACCGGACCTGATGTTGTACGAATATTTACTCCCATTTCATTGGCTACAATATTCGCCAGTGTTGTTTTTCCCAATCCCGGCGGACCGAAAATTAACAAATGATCCAATGCATCCTGCCGTAACTTGGAGGCTTTAATGAAAATATCCATCTGTTCACGTACTTGTGGCTGCCCTATATAATCAGCCAATAGCTTCGGGCGAATAGCACGATCAATATATTCATCTTCCGATTTGGCGCTTGCGCTAATAATGCGATCTGCTTCAATCATTGTTATTCTCTATAATGCGGCTTTTAACGCTTCACGGATTAATTTTTCACTATTTAAATCCGGTTTTGCCACTTTTGTTACCATTTTTTCAGCTTCTGCCGGTTTGTATCCAAGGGCAATCAAGGCTGAAACCGCCTCATCAAGAGGCGTTTCATTTTGAGCGGTCATTGAAGATGTCTTAATATGGGAGCTTTCTATAAAGAAATCTGTTTGTTTTATGCCTTTAAATTTACCTTTTAATTCCACCAATAAGCGTTCTGCTGTTTTCTTACCTACACCGGGAATTTTTACTAATTTTGAAAGCTCTTCACGCTCAATAGCATAAGCAAAGTCCTCCACCGACATAGCCGATAAAATCGCTAATGCCAGCTTGGGACCAACACCATTAGTTTTAATCAGTTCACGGAACAAAGTGCGGTCAGTTTTTTGGGCAAATCCAAAAAGAAGGTGGGCATCTTCACGCACTACAAGATGAGTAAATAAAGTAGCTTCTTGCCCGATTTCCGGCAAGTTATAAAAACTGGTCATTGGTAACAATAATTCGTAACCCACGCCTTGTACATCAAGCAAAATTTCAGGAGGTTGTTTTTCTAATAACGTGCCTTTTAAACGACCAATCATAAGATTTCCATTTGAAAAAATTTTGCATAGCATAAAATAAAACTGGATATTAATCCAGTTTTATTTTCAGTCTAAATCGTCCTCGGCTATACCTTGTTTTTAAAAGTGCGGTCATTTTTTCATGTGTTTCTGTTGTTTTAGTTGCACTTGCAATATGCAAAGAGTGTTGTATCGTGTGAGCATGAGTAATTGCAATGGCCAATGCATCTGCCGCATCAACCTGTGGCTTATCTGACAACTTTAAAATTCGTGTCACCATATCCTGAACTTGTAATTTATCTGCAGAACCAATACCTACCACTGTTTGCTTTACCAAGCGTGCGGCATATTCAAATACGGGTAAATCTTGATTCACTGCCGCTACAATCGCCGTTCCGCGTGCTTGACCAAGTTTTAAAGCGGAATCCGCATTTTTTGCCATAAAAACTTGTTCAATGGCAAACATATCCGGTTGAAATTGTGTGATAATCTCCGTCACACCCGCATAAATTCGTTTTAAACGAGAGGGCAAATCCTCCACTTGCGTACGGATTGCACCGCTACCGAGGTATTCTAAGTGGCGACCATTTTGTCGAATCACACCATACCCCGTTACACGAGATCCTGGATCAATGCCTAAAATAATACTCATAAATTATCAAAAATAAACGGCCGGTCAACGCCGGCCGTTTTTAGTTTTAACTATTGATTTGCTTTTGCAGTTGCTTTTGCATTAACATCGCAGTTTTTTACGATAATTTTATCTGAATTTTTGCCTTTAAGTAAAAGATTTACCGGCACAACAGAATCAAATTTATCTAAAGTTAAACCGCTATCTACGTTCCAAACATATTTGCCGGAAGTAAATGAAGTGAAGTCTTTTTGAGCGGCATCACGTGTAAAATCTTTTGCAATGACTTTATCACCGACCATCACCATTGCTCCAGTCGGCTCTTGGTTTTCAAATTGATAAACCGCTGTTACGGTTTTCTTGTTGCAAGTATAAACCACTGTTTTATCCGTTACAGTAGGTGTTGCCACTTGCTCTACTTTATTTTCCATTTTTGGTGCTTCGTTTGCACAAGCAGATAAAACAACAAAAGCGGTCATTGCAGGTAATACTTTAGCTAATTTCATTTTTCTTCTCCTTAAAATTACAGCTGAGCTGCAACTTCATCACTAATTTCACCGTTATGATATACGTTTTGTACATCGTCACAGTCTTCTAACATGTCAATTAGACGCAACAATTTAGGCGCAGTTTCAAGATCAAGATCAACTGTTGTTGATGGAATCATCGTCACTTCAGCATTGTCAATTTTAAACCCTGCCGCTTCGATTGCATCTCGCACAGAACCTAAATCCTCCCACGCTGTATAGATTTCAAATGAACCATCATCTTGCGGTTGAACATCATCCGCACCGGCTTCAATCGCTGCCTCCATTAACGCATCTTCTTCACCTTGGCTAATTAAAATCAAGCCTTTTTTGCTGAATAAATAGCCCACAGAACCTTCGGTCCCTAAGTTACCGCCACATTTAGTGAAACTTGGGCGAACTTGTGAAATGGTTCGATTTGCGTTGTCACTTAGACACTCAACCATCACAGCAGTTCCACCCGGACCATAACCTTCGTAAATACGGGTTTCCATATTGGTGTCATCGCCACCACCTACACCGCGTTCAATCGCACGATTAATAGTATCGCGCGTCATATTGCTGGATAACGCTTTATCTACCGCTGCACGTAAGCGCGGGTTAGCACTAACATCACCACCACCAATTTTAGCAGCAGTTACTAATTCACGAATTAATTTCGTAAAAATTTTACCGCGTTGCGCATCTTGTGCCGCTTTACGGTGTTTAATATTGGCCCACTTACTATGTCCTGCCATTTGATTTCCTTCTTATCTTAAAAACGTTTTTAAATTAAATCCTCTTATATAGAGGAAAGCCGTTCATCAAATATTTTTTGATGGCCTCGGCATTATTCGGCGATTTCGTCATTTGGATCGCATGTTCTGGTGAAACCCATTGATACGCCAAATGCTCACTTAATATCGGTTTAAATTCCTGCTCAACTGCCAATAAAAACCAATGTTCATGACAGTGAGTCACATTCTGTGCGTATTTATAGCGGAAATGCGGAAAAATTTCAAATTCTATACTCTCTTTACAATCAAAAAGTGCGGTCGAATTTTCTTCTATTTTTAATCCAACTTCTTCCCAAACTTCTCGAATTGCTGTTTCTCTTGGTGTTTCGTTGGTTTCCAATGTCCCCGTAACGGATTGCCAAAAGCTGGGATCGTCTTGGCGCTGAAGCATAAGAACACGATGCGTGCTTTTCGCATAAATTACCACGAGAACCGATCGATTATTTTTATATTTCAAGCTCGTCATCTACATAATTGAGAATGGGCAGCATCATACCTTTTCTGCTAAAAACTTTCAAAAAAATTACCGCACTTTAAAACTAAAGTGCGGTAATTATCTCAATTATTTTAGTTTAACCAGCCAGCTTGTTGGGCGATAAACAAGCCTGCAAAGGCGATTAAGTAGAATAAACCGATAAGGGATAACCACAACAATCCGCCTTTTACACTGTGTTTCGCGTGCTTAGTCAAAGATAAATTCAACCAAGCAAAGATTGGTGCAGAAACAAATGAAGCAATCATCGCGAATTTCAGCATTGGGCCTACTGCATTATTAAAGTAGAAAATAATCGCTAAACCAGATAACGCCGCAAAAATCATACCGATATTAAGAATTCTCACAGAGCTTTCTTGTTTACCGAATAAGATACGCAAAGATTCAACATTGGTACGAGAGTAACCATCAATTACTGTAATTGTTGTACCAAACATACACATGAACGCAATGACTGCAATTAATAAGCGAGACCATTCACCGATAGTACTTGCATACATATTAATAAGCTGTGCGATATATTTTCCGCCAACCATCTCTACGGTTTCAGGAGAACCATATTGTACTAATGCGCCAAGTGCTAAGAATACGACAGCTAAAATTGCTGTACCAATATAACCCACGTTGAAGTCAAATAAACCATCTTCATAAGATACTTTCGTTAGACGACGTTTTGCTACCACCCACATAGAGTTAACAGCAGAAATTTCAATTGGTGCAGGCATCCAGCCCATTAATGCCACTAAAAATGCTAATTTACTTAATTCCCATGGAGAAGGCGCTACAAAATCAGGTGCGGCTACGCCATTGATACCATTACGCATAAAAGCAATCACGACAGCGCTCACGGTTGTTACCGTTAAAGCAATCATGATGATTTTTGATAAACTATCTAATAAACGATATTTCCCTAACAATAAAATGCCGGTTGTCACAAGAATCACTAATGAGCTTAATACAGGCATTGGAAGTGGAATTGGTGTAATAAACGTTAAAATTGCTGCCGTTAATAATCCCACTGCAGCAGTATTAATTACTGTAGCAAAAACGTTTAAAGCAAGGAATAACCAAAGGTAGAACTTCCCTTTTTGACGGTAACCTTCTAACAAAGTATTACCAGTATCTAGGGTATATTGAACACCGAAACGGAAGAAAGGATATTTAAATAAGTTAGCAAGAATAACAATACTCACTAATTCCCAACCATAGATCGCACCCGCTTGAGTAGATGCAATAATATGCGAACCACCAACAGCTGCTGATGCCATCACGATGCCAGGACCTAAGGCAGAGAATTTACTCGCCCATGTTGATTTTTCTACTGGAGTTGAAACTTCACTCATAAAATGTTCTCTTATAAATTGACCATAAATTAAAAAGGACCTATTTATAATAGAATTTTATCCTTGAGTAAAGTAAATAAAGTTACATTTAAAGAAGAATAAAAGAGTAAAAATC
>CAJPST010000090.1 GCA_905373425.1 uncultured Mesocricetibacter sp. | reverse complement strand
TGATAATTTTCAAACGAAATTGATAAGAGTAAGACATAATCTGCACCTCAAATTAGGTGTCCAGGTTTTGGGGTGCAGATCAAAAAGCGGTTAAAAAAACGTCCTAATTTTTAACCGCTCTTTTTATGATACCTTTCGTAAGCGCCTTACAAATTAATTTTACATATGTTTGACCCGGCGTTTCACTTCTTCCTGCTTGCCGGCGTTAAACGGTCGGGCATCCGGACTACCTAGATAACCGCAAACGCGACGGGTAACGGACACTTTACTGCTGTCATGATTCCCGCATTTCGGACAAGTGAACCCCTTACTGGTACACTGGAATTCACCGGTAAACCCGCATTCATAGCATTCGTCGATCGGCGTGTTAGTGCCGTAATAAGGCACACGATCATAGCTATAATCCCAAACATCTTCCAAAGCTTTCAAATTGTGCTGAATGTTCGGATATTCGCCGTAGCAGATGAATCCTCCGCTTGCGAGAGGTGGATAAGCCATTTCAAAATCTAGCTTATCATAAGGATTAACTTTCTTTTCTACGTCCAAATGATAGCTATTAGTGTAGTAACCCTTATCGGTCACGCCGTCAATCACACCGAATTGTTTAGTATCCAAACGGCAGAAACGATCACATAGATTTTCGCTCGGAGTAGAATATAAACTGAACGCATAGCCTGTTTCCGCCCTCCATTTTTTCGCCGTTTCACTCAAATATTCTACAATCTTGATACCTTTTGCACGCAAAGTTTCGTCATCATAAATATGAGCACCGTGATACAGTGCATTAACCGTTTCGTGGATACCAATATAGCCCAAAGAAATCGAAGCTCGTCCATTTTTGAAAATCTGAGCGACATTGTCATCTGCATTTAAGCGTACGCCACAAGCTCCTTCCATATATAAAATTGGGGCAACACGGGCTTTGGTATTTTCTAAACGGGCAATACGCGTCATCAGTGCTTTTTTCACAATTGCCAAACGCTGTTCCAGAATGTCATAGAAACGCGCCTCATCCCCTTTCGCCTCAATTGCAATACGCGGTAGATTTAAACTGACCACACCTAAATTATTACGCCCCTCGTGTTGTAATTCTCCATTTTCTTCATAAGCGCCAAGGAAGCTACGACAGCCCATCGGAGCTTTAAAGGAACCGGTAACTTTCACCACTTGATCATAATTCAAAATATCCGGATACATCCGTTTAGAGGCACATTCCAACGCTAGTTGTTTAATATCATAATTCGGATCCGCTTTCCCTTGATTCAATCCTTTCTTAATTGTAAATACTAACTTCGGAAAAACCGGAGTTTTATGGTTTTTACCCAAACCGCGAATTCGGTTATGTAAAATAGATTTTTGAATCAAACGCGCCTGCCAACTCGTCCCCAAACCGAAACCAAACGTAACAAATGGCGTTTGCCCATTGGCGGTATGCAAAGTATTGACTTCATATTCAAGGGATTGAAAAGCGTCAAAACATTCTTTCTCTATGCGCGCACGGGCAAAGCCTTCCGCATCAGGAATATTCCATTCTGCAGCAATTTTTAGTAATTTTTCATAACTTTTCTGTACATAAGGTGCCAGCACTTCATCAATGCGGTTAATGGTGGTCCCACCGTAAATATGACTTGCCACTTGTGCAATAATTTGCGCCGTTACCGCTGTAGCAGTGCCAATGGACTTCGGTGGTTCGATTTCTGCATTCCCCATTTTAAATCCGTGGGTTAGCATTCCTTCCAAATCCACCAACATACAGTTAAACATCGGGAAAAACGGTGCATAATCCAAATCGTGATAATGAATCTCGCCTTTCTCATGTGCCTCTACTACATCACGCGGCAAAATATAATGTTTGGCATAATGTTTCGCTACGATGCCCGCCAATAAATCACGCTGGGTCGGAATTACCTTGGAATCCTTATTGGCATTTTCATTTAATAGCTCTACGTTACTTTGTTTAATCAAGCCCTCAATATCACGTGTTAATTTGCTGCGTTTTTCCCGCGCCAAATCACGATCGTGACGGTATTCAATATAAGCACGCGCTACTTGCGGATATTGACTTGCCATTAGCTGATTTTCAACAATCTGTTGAATTTGACTGATGTCGATTTCATTTTGATATTGCGTAAAAATCAGATCGCAAACCTGCTGGCCTATTTGATGACAAAAACGCTCATCCTGAACTTCAACCGCTTTAGCCGCTTTTCTAATTGCATTAATAATACGTTGAATTTCAAAAACCGAACGCGAACCGTCGCGTTTAATAACGAAAAATGAGCCCATTGCCAACCCCATATATAGTGTCCAAAAACATAATTTAACACTATATATAGATCTAAGCCAAATTTCAACCTTGCGTTAAGTAAGGTTTTTATAAAACCTAAACAGCATAAAATTCCTATTTAAGCGCCGCTTTCCACGAAAATAAAAGCATATCTTTTGTTGAATTTATAAACAAAAAAAGTATGAGTTTTTTGATCTATCTCAAAACTTTTATAAATAAAAAGTGCGGTCAACATTCTTAACGTTTTTGCTATTACTAATAGCAACCTGCGAAAAACCAGCTCTGTTCTTCTGCTTTAAAAACGCTAGAAATATTGACCGCACTTTTAGACATGCGTAAAGTGATTTAACGCATGGTTACAAACTCCTCCGAACCTGTCGGGTGAATGGCGACGGTGTTATCGAAATCCGCTTTGGTTGCGCCCATTTTAATGGCAACGGCAAAGCCTTGGATCATTTCATCTACACCGAAACCAATACCGTGTAAACCGACGATTCGTTCATCTTTACCCACGCATACCAATTTCATTCGGCAAGGTTGGCGATGTTGTGTTACTGCGCTGTACATCGGAGTAAAAGAGGATTTATATACTTTCACATTATCCGCTCCGTATTGTTCAATAGCTTTCGGCTCGGTCAGACCAATCGTGCCGATCGGCGGATGACTAAAGACCACGGTTGGCACTAGACTATAATCCAGATGTTCAGTCGATTTGTTATTAAACAAGCGTTCGGACAAACGCCGCCCGGCAGCCACTGCAACAGGAGTCAATTCAATTCCGCCTTCAATAATATCACCGACTGCATAAATACCTTTTACGTTGGTGTTTTGGTATTTATCCGTTTTAATAAAACCGCGTTCGTTGGTTACAACGCCGGTTGAGGATAAATTAATTTTATCTGTTGCCGGTTCACGCCCTATCGCCCAAATCAAACTATCTACTACGGTTTCACGCCCATCCTCCAGCTTTAATGTTAATGAGCCGTCACCATTTTTTACAACTTCCTGCGGAATTGCTTTAGTGTGTAAATGAATACCATCCTGCGCCATCACTTCCAACAAGGTTTCCACAATTAACGGATCAAAAGTACGAAGCGGTGCATGTTGCCGCACAAATAAATGAGTTTCCACGCCGAAGCTATTCATCACTCCGGCTAATTCTACTGCGATGTAACCGGCTCCGACCACAGCAATGCGTTTCGGTAATTCGGTTAAAGCAAACACACCGTCGGAATCAATACCGTATTCCGCACCTTTAATATTCGGGCGGTTAGGTCGACCTCCGGTCGCGATTAAAATATGATCCGCCGTGATTTGTTCGTCATTAACTTCCACCGTGTTAGCATTGACAAATTTGGCAAAACCATTGATGACCTCTACGTTATTTTTCTTCAACACATTATGATAAGAGGTATGAATACGGTCGATATATGCCTGACGGCTTTCTACCAATTTAGCAAAATCAAATTTATTTAGCTTCACATCAAAACCGTAATCCGGTGCATAATGATTAATTGCTTCAGCAATCTGCGCACCATGCCACATCACTTTCTTTGGCACGCAACCGACATTAACACAAGTGCCGCCTAAATGCTTCGCTTCAATAATCGCACATTTTTTGCCGTAACTTGCTGCACGATTAATGGAGGCTATGCCGCCACTCCCGCCACCAATGGCGATGTAATCATAATGTTTGCTCATCTTTTTTCCTTAATCTATTTATGATATAGCGACGTATTCTGCCTAAAAAATATAAAGAACGCAAAATGTCTGAAGTGATTGGTTCGATTGGCATAGCCGATTTTGCCTTATAAAAACTAATAGTTTGAATAAATTATATGTTGATGATGGAAATAGTAATTTGTGATCGTGATCAAACATTTTCAGCTTAATTAAATTTATAATAATTCTGTAAAACTAATAATCGGAGGAAAATCAAATGACCGAATTAACACGCAAAGAAGTAGATTTATTAGGCGAACGTGAAGTCCCGGCAGAAGCTTATTGGGGAATTCACACTTTAAGAGCGGTAGAAAATTTTAATATTTCAAATGTTACCATTTCTGATGTACCGGAATTTGTCAAAGGTATGATTATGGTGAAAAAAGCTACCGCACTTGCCAATGGTGAGTTAGGTGCAATTCCACAGCACATTGCCGAAGCTATTGCGAAAGCCTGTGATGAGATTCTTACCACCGGTAAATGTTTAGATCAATTCCCGTCCGATGTTTATCAGGGCGGTGCCGGCACATCGGTAAATATGAACACTAACGAAGTCGTGGCTAATCTCGCCTTAGAAATTTTAGGACATTCAAAAGGTGAATACGGAATTATCAATCCGATGGATCACGTCAACGCCAGCCAATCCACCAACGATGCCTATCCGACCGGCTTTCGCATTGCGGTATACAATAGTATTGTCAAATTAGTAGATAAAATTCATTATTTACAACAAGGATTTGATAATAAAGCAAAAGAATTTGCCAATGTGCTGAAAATGGGACGTACTCAGTTACAAGATGCGGTACCGATGACAGTCGGGCAGGAATTTAAAGCGTTTTCAGTCTTATTAGAAGAAGAGGTGCGCAATTTAACCCATATTTCAGAGATTTTATTAGAAGTGAACTTGGGGGCAACCGCAATCGGTACCGGATTGAACACACCTAAAGGTTATGCCGAGCTAGTGGTTAAACGCTTAGCTGAAGTAACGGGATTACCTTGCGTCTTAGCTCCAAACTTGATTGAGGCGACTTCAGACTGCGGTGCTTATGTGATGGTACACGGCGCGTTAAAACGCACAGCGGTGAAACTATCCAAAGTCTGCAATGACTTACGTTTGCTTTCATCCGGTCCTCGCGCAGGATTAAATGAAATCAACCTGCCTGAACTACAAGCAGGGTCATCTATTATGCCGGCAAAAGTCAACCCGGTGGTGCCGGAAGTGGTTAATCAAGTATGCTTTAAAGTAATCGGTAATGATACGACGGTAACATTCGCAGCAGAAGCAGGACAATTACAGCTCAACGTAATGGAACCGGTAATCGGGCAAGCAATGTTTGAGAGTATTGACATTCTCAGCAATGCCTGTGTGAATTTACGTGATAAATGTATCGACGGCATTACGGTGAATAAGGAAATCTGTGAAAACTATGTGCTAAATTCCATTGGTATTATCACTTATCTGAATCCGTTTATCGGCCACCATAACGGTGATATTATCGGAAAAATTTGTGCCACCACAGGACGTAGCGTGCGTGAAGTTGTATTAGAAAAAGGCTTGCTAACAGAAGCGGAGCTGGATGATATTCTTTCGATAGAAAATCTGATGAATCCGACTTACAAAGCGAAATTAATTAAATAAGTATAGAGTAGACTAAATAGTTAGTAATTTGGTTACTTTGAAGCATTTTCTAACTATAGTAGAAAAAGAGTTGGTTTTACCAACTCTTTCCTTTTAGGAAACCTTTAATAAACATAATGTTGTGACTCTTTATAATCCGTTATGCGCGGATAATCTTTATTTAGTTCTTTAATAATTCTCGGCAATTACCGAATAGAGATATTTTCTGGCGAATTGTTAATGTATTTTACGGGAAGATAAATTAAAAAATAGGTTAAAGCCTTGTACTATAAGGCCTCAACCCACTTTTATTTGCTATTTTAGCTTTTATATCAATAAAAAAATGCGATCAAAATTGACCGCACTTTTATATACTATTTATCCTAGCGCATTAAATTACAGGCTAGTTTGATCAACCTGAACACCCGCACCCATTGTAGTAGAAATGCTCACTTTCTTGATAAAGATACCTTTCGCAGTCGCCGGTTTTGCTTTAGCTAAAGCGGCTAACAATGCTTGAAGGTTTTCTTTTAACTGATCTGCAGTGAAATCAGCTTTACCAATAGTGGTATGGATAATACCGTTTTTGTCGTTACGATAACGAATCTGACCAGACTTAGCATTTTTTACTGCTTCAGCAACGTTAGGTGTTACAGTACCAACTTTTGGGTTAGGCATTAAGCCACGTGGACCTAATACTTGACCTAATTGACCTACTACACGCATTGCATCCGGAGAAGCAATAACAACATCGAAGTTCATTTCGCCTTTTTTAACTTGCTCGGCCAAGTCTTCCATACCGACTAAATCGGCACCGGCTTCTTTTGCAGCATCCGCATTAGCGCCTTGAGTGAATACAGCTACACGTACAGAACGACCTGTACCGTGAGGAAGTACTGTTGCACCACGTACGTTTTGATCAGATTTACGCGCATCAATTCCTAAATTCACTGCAACATCAACGCTTTCTTTAAATTTAGCTGTTGCAAATTGTTTTAATACTGCAATAGCTTCATTAATTTCATAAGCTTTGGTTGAATCAACGCCGGCTTTGATTGCTTTCATTTTTTTAGTCAATTTAGCCATTGTATTATTCCTCCACCGTTAAGCCCATAGAACGAGCAGTACCAGCAATTGATTTCATTTTAGTTTCAATAGTCGCCCCAGTCATATCGGCAGCTTTAGTTTCAGCGATTTGACGGATTTGATCTAAAGTCACTTTACCCACTTTATCCTTGTTCGGTTTAGCAGAACCGGATTTAACACCAGCTGCTTTTTTCAATAATACTGCTGCAGGTGGAGTTTTAGTAACGAAAGTGAATGAACGGTCTGCATAAACAGTGATAACCACAGGAATTGGTAAACCTTTTTCCAAACTTTCTGTGCGCGCATTAAACGCTTTACAGAATTCCATGATGTTCACACCTTGTTGACCTAACGCCGGACCAACTGGTGGAGAAGGGTTAGCCATACCTGCCGCTACTTGTAGCTTAATGTATGCTTGGACTTTTTTTGCCATTTTTTGTTTCCTTTGAATGGGTAATAACGCCTCTCAGCTCCCCGTTTATATAAAAATACGAATCGGATATCCAACCCGTAAGCGGAATGCGAATTCTACTGAAACTTTGTCTATTTTTCAAGTATCTTTTAGCTTTTGTGTAAAATTGCTACACTCACAACTCTTATCTGCATTTAGGGGAGATTAGTGTCACCTTGGTATAACTCTACCTTATGTTCCCTTAATGCTTGTATGAAGCTTTCCGATAAATAAACCTCTCCCCACCGTCCTCCGCCCAACCAAATTTCTCTAATTTCGTATCTTCGACCTTCATAAATTTATTTTAGTGAGCAAATTTAAGCACTCTAATGTTTGCTCTTAACCTTGAGTTAACTCAAAAATATTTTGCGCGCTATCCGTCGCAATAAAATCCCATCCATTCCTTCCTTTAAATATTGCTATGATCAATTTAACAAACTCACGCTTTTGGTCGACATTCCAATCTTTTGATGTCTTAGTCACTGATTTGAATTTCTGATAAAAATCTTTATCTTCAAAAGCGCTAACATGGGTGCTATTATTTTGTATCATTTCAAATAACTGCTCTGTCGTTATTGTGTTTTTCGTCATATTTAACAGAAGTTTAGCTGTTAAAATAGCCAATAATCCTAGTCTAAGCATAAATTTTTCCTCTTTGTTTGTATATGCTCAGATATTATATGGATAAGATACGACAAGTTGTGTCGTTGGAGAATGCTTAAAGAAAAACAGGAACAAATCCTTGTTCCTGCTTACTTTGAATTAACTATTTTTAGGTTAACCGTTTTGTTTTTCTACTTGGCTAAACTCAAGTTCAACTGGGGTTGCTCGACCAAAAATAGAAACTGATACTTTGAGACGACCTTTTTCGTAATCAACTTCTTCTACCGTACCGTTAAAATCAGCAAAAGGCCCCTCGGTAACACGAACTTCCTCTCCTGGGTGGAACATATTTTTTGGCCGCGGTTTATCGCTATTTTGTTCAAGACGATTCAAGATAATATCTGCTTCACGATTACTAATCGGTGCCGGCTTATCCGGTGTCCCGCCAACAAATCCCATGACACGAGGTACGCTACGAACCAACTGCCAAGTGTAGTCATTCATTTCCATCTGAACTAAAACATAGCCAGGGAAATATTTGCGTTCACTTTTACGACGTTTACCCGCTACGTTTTCGACTACTTCTTCTGTTGGTACCAACACCTCACCAAATTGATTTTCCATTTGGTGTAATTTGATATATTCACGCAATGTTGCAGCAACACGCCCTTCAAAACCCGAAAATGCTTGTAATACATACCAACGTTTTTTTGGTGCAGTTTCTGTCATTTTAGAACCTCAAATCCGTTAAGAAATTCAGAATCCCGATAATAATGCCATCCAATCCCCATAAGATTAAAGCGGTGATGACGGCAACCCCCATTACAATAAGAGTAGTTTGCATTGTTTCCGATCTAGTCGGCCAAACAATACGACGTAATTCAGTTCTAGATTCTCCGAAGAACGAAAGGGCAGTCTTACCTTGATTCGTCAAGGCCGCAATAGCTAATGCAATAGCTAATAAAACAACTACACCAACAACACGAATTGCAGCGGAATATTGCTCCACAAAATAGACATTGCCAAATGCCGCAGTAACTACGACTACACAGACGATCACCCATAATAAGTTATTTAACCCTTTGGACTTCAACTCCACTTCTTCCGTAATATTTTTCTTTTTCTCAATTTCTAATGCCATACACTAAGACTCATTAATTTAACTATAAAAATAAGGACATCATTTTGAACGAGGGATTGTAGCATTTTATTTTGATCTTTCATAATGAATTATGTAGTTCAGATAAGATTTTTTATAGATTTTACTGAGAAGTGATCTGCCCTCCAAAAGTTGGACAGGTTAGTTAACTTAAATATTGAGCTCGGTATTGCACCGGGCTCAATCCTTTTAAACCAAGTTTAATTCGTTTTTGATTGTAATACACCAAATATTCTTCAATCTCTGCCTGTAATTCAGCAATTGAATGATAAGTCCGAGAGTAAAAGCACTCGGATTTTAATATCGCAAAAAAGCTTTCAATCACGGCATTGTCGTAGCAATTCCCTCGACGACTCATGCTTTGTATCGCTTTTCCTTTCA
>CAJPST010000089.1 GCA_905373425.1 uncultured Mesocricetibacter sp. | reverse complement strand
GTTTTAACAAAAACAACCTATCGGGGACTGTTGAATTAGTTGATCACTACATTTTTCTTTCTAAAAAATCCCTAACCCAATAAACCGGCTAAATAGAAAAATTGGCGGTATGCCTCGGCTTTTTTCTCTAGGCGGAGCGGATAAGCACGTGAAGTCGAAGGCAAGCGGTAAAGTTTTAGTTCTCTGCCTGCAAAGGGAAAATCAATGTATTCATTGGTTTTCGGTTCTTTTAATCTTTGTGGCACTAAACTAAATAATACTTCTGTGGCTTTTCCTCCGGTAGTAAATAACCAACGGCAATTCGGCATTTTCTCCAGTACGGCTTTTAAATCGACGGTTTCGATAATTTTAAGAAATTTATCCGAGGCATTATCTTGTTCACGAACTGCTTTGATAACCGTCGGACATGAGGCAATTCCACGTTCATAAAGAAAGGTTTTGATCCGTTCTGCATCAAAACGTTTCTCTCCTTTAACTTGAAAGTATTGTGCGTCATTAAAAAATACCAAGCCATAAATCCGCCACATATCATTTTGGAAATTCGGATAATGAAATTCCATACAACGCTTTTCCGATTTCGGCGGAAAGGTGCCCATCATCATTACGGTCGCGTGTGGCGGTAAAACAGGTGGAAATGGATGCGTTTCAATTTTTATGTTGGTAGTGACAGATTGCGACATAGTTTTCTCTCAAAATTTATCTTCAAAATAATGGGAAAATCGACCGCACTTTATATCTAACAGCAAAAGTGCGGTCGATTTTTACACTATTTTATTGCAGTACTTTTAAATCAGGATACATCTCGGCTATGATAGGAGCATATTGTGAATCTCGGCATTAACTACGATCGGTAAAACTACCGGTAACGGATTCATCCCCCCTATAAAAACAGTAAAGGAGAACAGGATTACCCCATTCTCCTTAGGCAATTAATTAAGTGCTTTCAGAATATCATCCACTCTATCTTTAGCATCACCAAATAGCATTTGAGTGTTTTCTTTAAAGAATAACGGATTTTGTACCCCAGCATATCCTGTATTCATAGAACGTTTGAATACAATGACGTTTTGTGCCTTCCATACTTCTAGCACCGGCATTCCGGCTATCGGACTATTCGGATCATCCATTGCCGCCGGATTTACAGTATCATTGGCACCAATAACTAATACGGTGTCAGTATCGGCAAAATCTTCATTGATTTCATCCATTTCTAATACAATATCGTAAGGCACCTTAGCTTCCGCCAGTAGCACGTTCATGTGTCCAGGCAAACGTCCGGCAACCGGGTGAATCCCGAAACGTACGTTCACACCGCGCTCACGTAATTTGGCTGTAATTTCTGCCACCGGATATTGTGCCTGTGCTACGGCCATGCCGTATCCCGGAGTGATGATGACTGAACTAGAGTTTTTCAACAATTCCGCCACTTCTTCAGCAGTTGTTTCACGATGCTCTCCTTGTTCTTCATCAGAACTTGCCTGCACGTCGTTACCGAAACCACCGGCAATAACACTGATAAACGAACGGTTCATCGCTTTACACATAATATAAGACAGGATCGCACCCGATGAACCGACTAATGCACCGGTAACGATTAATAAATCGTTGCTAAGCATAAAGCCTGCCGCCGCGGCTGCCCAACCTGAATAAGAGTTCAGCATAGAAACTACAACCGGCATATCGGCACCACCGATGGAAGCGACTAAATGCCAACCGAATGCTAATGCGATTACTGTCATTAACAAGAGCGGGAATATATTACTTGGTTCTTTCAAGAACGCCCACATTAAGAACGCAGAAATTACCAATGCCGCTAAATTTAATTTATGACGATGTGGCAACATTAACGCTTTGGAGTCGTAAATACCGCGCAATTTACCAAAGGCAACAATAGAACCGGTGAAAGTAACTGCACCGATAAACACACCAAGAAAAACTTCAACATGGTGAATATTATCCAATACGATCTGTTCAGCTAAGAACGTTGCCTGCGCAGCCTCATTTAAACCTGCAGGCATAACCGGAATGTCATGCAATCCGTAGCTATTAAAACCGACCAATACCGCCGCTAAACCAACAAAGCTGTGTAAAAGCGCAACCAGTTCCGGCATTTCAGTCATTTCGACTTTAAGCGCGCGCTGAATTCCCAGCACGGCACCGATCGCCATAGCCACTAAAATCCAAAATTGACCTTCGGTTTTAGGGCCAAAAATCGTCGCTACCAAAGCGATTGTCATACCGATAATGCCATACCAACAACCCGCTTTTGCCGTTTCGTGTTTAGAAAGACCGGCTAAGCTCATAATAAAGAGTAATGCCGCTACAATATATGCAGCCTGTACTAAACCTTCTGACATTTTTTCTCTCCCTAACCTTTTCTAAACATAGCAAGCATACGTTGGGTGACTTTGAATCCACCGAAAATATTGATACTTGCAATTAAGACGGCGATAAACGCCAGAATGCTGATAAAAAAACTGCCCTGTGCTATTTGCAATAACGCACCAACGATAATAATCCCTGAAATCGCATTAGTGACGGCCATTAGCGGAGTATGTAACGCATGACTGACGTTCCATACAACATAGTAACCAACCACACAAGACAATACGAAAACGGTGAAGTGCGATAAAAACGCTGCCGGTGCTACGGAAGCAAGCCATAAGAACAACACACCGACCAAAGCCATCACACCATATTTAATCCGAGGATCGGCAGGTTTTTCTTCTTTTTTCGCCGCCTGAGGGGCTGTTGCTGCTTTTTGCGGTTGAGCAGAAACCTGAATCGGTGGTGCCGGCCAAGTGACTTCACCGTTTTTAATCACGGTTACACCACGTAAGACGACATCTTCAAAATCAATATTGATGTTACCGTCTTTTTCTTTACATAGTAATTTCAATAAGTTGACTAAGTTTGTACCATAGAGCTGGGAAGATTGTGTCGGCAAGCGGCTTGGCAAATCAGTATAACCGATAATTTTCACTTGATTATCGGTAACCACTACTTCACCGGCTTTTGCCAGTTCACAGTTACCGCCGGTTGCTGCCGCCAAATCTACAATCACCGAACCAGGCTTCATAGACGCTACCATTTCCTTGGTAATTAAACGCGGTGCCGGTTTACCCGGAATTAATGCGGTGGTAATAATAATGTCTACCTCTTTTGCCTGTTCCGCATAAAGTGCAAGAGCGCGACGATTAAATTCTTCAGACATTACTTTAGCATAGCCATCGCCACTGCCCCCTTCTTCTTTGAAATCAATTTCAAGGAAGCTGGCTCCCATACTTTCCACCTGTTCTTTTACTTCAGGTCGGGAGTCAAAAGCGCGTACAATCGCTCCGAGGCTGTTTGCCGCACCGATTGCCGCCAAACCGGCCACACCGGCACCAATCACTAACACTTTCGCCGGTGGTACTTTTCCTGCTGCGGTAATTTGTCCGGTGAAGAAACTGCCAAATTCATGGGCAGCCTCAACAACTGCACGGTAACCGGCAATATTCGCCATTGAACTTAATGCATCCAAGGCTTGCGCACGAGAAATTCGCGGCACTGCATCCATGGCTAATACATTAATTTTCTTGGCGGATAATTTCTCCATCAAATCCGGACGTTGTGCCGGCCAAATAAAGCTGACTAATGTCGCGCCTTCTTTAATCAACGCAATTTCATCATCTGTCGGCGGATTGACTTTAAAAATCAGATCCGCATTCCAAACCGCTTTTTGATCACCGATTTTGGCACCGGCTTCAACAAAGGCATTGTCTTCAAAACTTGCTTTAAAACCCGCGTTATGTTCAACAATCACCTCAAAGCCAAGTTTGAGAATTTGTTGAACCGTTTTTGGCGTTGCCGCCACACGGCTTTCATTATCAAGCAGTTCTCTAGGTACACCAATTAGCATAATGTTTCCTTCAAATTGATTGATTTAATTATTTCTGGGCAAGCTTTTAAACTGCCCAAACCTACGATATGACCAAACGTCAGACTGTTCTAACTGTACCACTAATTCAACCTAATTAACAAAGAATTTTTATGAAAATCCTTCGCAAATCTAACGGGATAAACTAACGCTCAATACGAATAAAACAGCGTTAAAGTTGACCGCACTTTTCAGATTGCCAACGCTTAAATAAATCTTGCTTGAGAGTAATATTTAATTGATCACACAAGCGGTTAACCGATTGATTAATGATGTCATCAACAGATTGCGGCTGATGATAAAATGCCGGCATCAGAGGAACAATTTGCGCTCCGATCTCTGCAGCTTGCGTCATTAAGCGTAAATGTCCTAAATGTAGTGGCGTTTCACGCACACATAATAAGAGAGGTTTACGCTCTTTTAAGCACACATCGGCAGCACGTGAAATAAGATCTTCACTATAACTGTGCGCGATGCCAGATAAGGTTTTAATAGAACAAGGCACAACCACCATTCCCATGGTTCGGAACGAACCGGACGAAATTGCCGCTCCAATATCGCGATTATCATAAAATTCATTAGAAATCGACCGCACTTTTTGTAGCGAATAATCGGTTTCGGCGCTAATAGTTTGCTTGGCGGCCGAACTCACCACCACATGAGTTTCTATTTCAGTCTGCTCACGTAACACTTCCAGCAGACGAATAGCATAAATGGCGCCGGATGCGCCACTTATACCAATAATTAATCGTTGTTTATCTCTCATTATGAATCTCAAGATTAGTTGCGTCTTTCTCACGCTTTTTCTTCGCACTGTCATTACGCTGTTCGGCAATCTTATCAAGATAATCTTGGGTAATATCGCCTGTCACATATTGTCCGGTAAATACGGAAGCATCAAATTCACGAATAGCCGGATTTTCCTGCTGTACCGAAATAATCAGCGAATTTAGATCCTGAAAAATTAGCTTATCCACTCCGATAAGTTTTGCAATTTCATCTACTTCGCGCCCATAGGCTATCAATTCATGCTTAGTTGGCATATCAATGCCGTACACGTTCGGATAGCGAATTTCGGGGGCTGCAGAAGCAAAATAGATTTTCTTCGCACCGGCTGAGCGAGCCATATCTACGATTTGTTTGGATGTTGTTCCTCGTACAATAGAGTCATCAACTAATAATACGTTTTTATCTTTAAATTCTGTGGAAATCGTATTCAGTTTACGTCGTACTGCGCTGATCCGCTGTGTTTGCCCAGGCATAATAAAAGTACGCCCGACATAACGATTTTTAACAAATCCCTGCCGATAAGGCTTATTTAGCACATATGCAATGCGTAATGCGATATCGTTAGAAGTTTCCGGCACTGGGATCACGACATCAATATCCTCATTCTGCCATTCACGGGCAATTTTCTGCCCCAAATATTCGCCCATGCGAACTCGGGCAGCATATACCGACACGCCATCAATGGTTGAGTCAGGACGGGCAAAATATACATATTCAAAAATACAAGGGCATAATTTAGCCTCTTTAGCGCATTGCTCGGCGTAAAATTCCCCATCAAAGGTAACATATATTGCTTCTCCCGGTTGAACATCACGCACAAACTCAAATCCCACGGTATCCAAAGCAACACTTTCGGAAGCAAACATGTATTCCGTTCTACCGTTTTCCTCACGCTTACCCAATACTAACGGGCGAATGCCATTCGGATCGCGAAACGCCACTAAACCGTGACCGATAATCATTGCAATGCAAGCATAAGCCCCGCAAATATCCTGATTGGTAGCTCGAATTGCTGTAAAGATTTCTTGCGCAGAAAGGGGATCTTGAGTTGTTTGATCTAAATGATAGGCTAAAATATTGAGTAAGGCTTCCGAATCGGAATTTGTATTGACATGACGACGAGCCAGTTTAAATAATTTTTCCTTTAGTTCGGCAGAGTTGGTTAAATTGCCGTTATGTACTAAAGTTAGCCCGTAAGGTGAATTAACATAGAAAGGTTGGGCTTCCGAAACACTGGAACTCCCAGCTGTAGGATAACGCACATGTCCGATTCCGGCGTTTCCCTGTAAACGAGTCATGTGCACTTGTTGAAACACATCACTCACCAAACCATTTGCTTTACGTAAACGAAAACGATCTTCATCATCTACCGTCACAATACCCGCTGCATCTTGCCCTCGGTGTTGCAACACCATTAATGCATCGTAAATCGCTTGATTAACCGGGTTTTGGCTGACAATTCCCACTATCCCGCACATTTGTGTTATCCCCTACTATTTGGTTACGCTTGAACTCAATGCAGATTCAATTGTCGAGCTTAAAAAACTTGAATTTTCCTGTAATTGGCGGAAAAACCATTCAACAATAAAGCCGAAATGTGGTATTAAAGTTGATTCTTTCCATAAAGGGCTTTGATCAAATTCGGTGAAGCTATCTACAAAAAATAACAGAGCAGCAACAATTAACGCGCCACGTAATAAACCGAAACAGGCTCCCAGCACTCTGTCTGTTCCTGTAAGCCCGGTTTTATCAATTAACTGGCTAATAGTAAAATTCACCACGCCACCGACAATTAACGTGGCAACGAACAATCCTCCGATAGCAACCGCATTGCGCATGTAAACTTTCTCAATTTGTGTAAGATATTCGGCAAGATATGGAAAAAACTGACTTGCCACAAAGAAAGCAGCAATCCAGCTGGCAAGAGACAACACTTCACGCACAAAACCGCGAAACATACTAATCACAATTGAAAGCAATATTATGCCAATAATAATATAATCAACCATTAAATATTCTCTAAATGTTTAAAACAGACAAATTTTTGACCGCACTTTTTTAATTAACTTCCCAACAAAAATATTGTTTTTCGCAAGCCGTTGAAAGGACAATTACTATATCATTTTTCCGATTGACGTAAAATGGCTTTTAGCGGAAAACTTATAAATATAAATGTATGAAAACAGAATGAACAAAAAAACAAAGCCTCTTAAATAAAAGAGGCTTTGTCATTTCTATAAATTACTGAGGTTTTTTATTAGAAATCGTACCGACTTCTTCTTCAACCGCAATAATCTTCTTGAAGCTTTTTACCAATTCATCTTTATCTTTCGCTTCATAGAAGTTTTCAGGTCCCACACATTTTACCCAAGATTGTTTCTTATCTGCAGGGAATTGATCTGCTAACTTAGGATTACCAAACAAGACAAACGCAATTCTTGCAGGCATTTTTTTGAACTTATCATCCTGTAGAGTATCCAGTCTCTTTCTGATACGATCACACATACCTTTCTCCTGCAATTCTTGGGTTAAATCAGGTAGTATAGTATCCTTACCATCGGATAATACCATTAAAATACGTTGAGTATTAGCTTCTAGCTTATCCGGTTGTGCTAACGGGTCTGTATGTTTATTCATCAACAAATTCGCACCGATTAACATTCCTGAACTGGATAAAGTATTTCCTTCCGGTTTTAACTTGTAAAGGAAATTATGCAAATCAGCCGCTTGTTTTTTCGCAAACCAAATATGTGTAGATGGCGTATTAGGATCTCCATCTCCTTTATCAATCTCCCCACTACCTAAACAGTGACCATTTTTAGGAAATTGAATACCATAATTCTTGAAGGTGCCATCAAAAGTATCAATGCTGTCAAGAGTTTTTTCCTGCTTATGGTAATAACTATTAAAGATAAACGAAAGAGGCCAATCTTTCCAAGCTGGGGTACGATCATCATTCTCTACTTGTTGAAGCTTATATATTACATTTCGGGTATTACCGGACCCACCGGTAAATGACGCTACTTCATTGTAGAGCATTGCATTAATTAACTTCTGAGTATAGCCTTGCATACGTATTGCATTCCCCCCGTCATGAAACTTCTCTATATAATCTCCAACCTGCCCACTATGGGTCAAGTTCTTCCAAGCATTTGTCTGATTCCCTCTAGAGTCAAGTTTTGTATCTCTAACATATACTATTTTCTTCTGTGGTACCCCTTCTATAAAAGGGAGAGTACAATAGCGTGTGGAACCTTGTTGCGCACCAAAGCCATAGGCAACCACTCCAATGCGGTTATAAGGACTAAGGTTGGCCTTTTCTTTGTCAGGTATTAACTCTTGCGCTACAACATCAACTACCTCACGCAAAATCTGCACTTTAACTCGCGGATCTCTATTTCCTTTAGTACGATCTTTAGCATCTATATATTTGCCATCTATAACCTTCTCGTACATTGAACCGGAAAAGTCCGCAACTAACATCAAATCTACGGGAACAGGTTTATCCCTTTTTTTCACCGCATAAGTTAGTCCCGAATCAATTTTCACGCGTTTATCAAAACTCAAACCACCATTTTCTTTTAAATATAACCAAGATCTACGCAACACAACTGCGGTTACACCACAGGTTGCCATTTTCTCTATACCGCCCTTGGCATTTTTCACTTCAATCGGATGACATTCATATTCAAAACCTTTTTCAGGTTTTTCAAGTGTCACAGCAGCAGATGAATCAATACGATTATCTGTATTATCGTAAGGTGTTCTTAAATAGTTCTTAACAAACCCCTGAATAATTTCTTGATTTCGCTTTTCCTGCTTCGCAGTGGTCACATCATTGCCGGCCCGTTTGATTTCTTCAGCCGAAACGTTTTGCCGAGCAACATCTGAGTGCTCTTTGTTTACCCTATAATTATTATTTTCAGCCACCAATGCCAAGGCAGCTTGTTCCGTTCCATACTGCAACCTTGCCTTATCCAATAAAATACCGGAACCATCAACAGCTAATGCAATAACACCTAGCAATATAAAACTCAACAGACCGGTCATTATCATATAGACCCCCTGCTGATCACTATAGAATTGCTTGACTAATTGCATAAACTTGCAACTGTCTTTTGATATATTTTTTGCTTTCATAAAAACTCTCTCATTAAACTAGCGGGCGACAGAAAATGATGAGGATCGTATAAAAATCCCATCTCTTGCTGAACTATCAACCAATAAGGCTTTAAATAAACTACCGGATTCAATGCATATAGTAACTTGATATAATGGAACTTTTCTTTCTCCATGATTAGCAGTTGATTCGGAACGTGGCGATATTGTCCATAAAGCATCCAACGAAGAATACGGTACACATTGCGCCAAATCTCCTTGAACACTTCTTGGAGTATCGTTTGCTTTATATTCTAGTGTTACATAAACATTAGTTTTATCATTTTTATCATTAAATAATAACAACTTAGCCAACTGTTTATATTGCTGGGCATCAAGGCTAGTAATACCGTCAGCCGGTCTGTCAGGATATAAACTATTACGCTCTCTCAAAAGGTTTACTAATGTATATGAAGCATTATCTAATTTGCCTAACGAAGATCGAACCATTAGTAGATCAATCATAAATGCAAACATAATGCCAAATAAAAGAATTGAAAAAAAGA
>CAJPST010000088.1 GCA_905373425.1 uncultured Mesocricetibacter sp. | reverse complement strand
GGGATGAATGAAAGGCAGCAGCAGATTTTTCAGCAAGTATTGAGTCAACCACAGGGATTAATTCTAGTAACCGGTCCAACCGGTAGCGGGAAAAGTATCTCTCTTTACACAGCCTTACAATGGTTAAACCGCCCTGAAAAGCATATCATGACGGCGGAAGATCCGATCGAAATTGAATTAGCCGGCGTTATTCAAACTCAGGTCAATCTACAAATCGGTTTAGACTTCAGCCGCCTGCTACGCACATTTCTGCGTCAAGATCCTGATATTATTATGTTGGGAGAAATTCGCGACGAAGAAAGCGCTGCAATGGCGTTACGTGCTGCACAAACCGGGCATTTAGTGCTTTCAACTTTACATACGAATGATGCGCCCTCTGCTATCTCCCGTTTGTTACAACTGGGTATTCAACAACATGAAATCGACAACAGTCTGTTGTTAGTGATCGCACAACGTTTAGTACGAAAACGATGCCAAAAGTGCGGTCAATTTTCTGAGCGTTTTGTTGAAAATCATAATTGCGACTGCCACCAAGGCTATAAAGGGCGCATTGGAATCTATCAATTCTTACAACCGCGTTTTGAACAAAACCAATGGTGCTATAAAACAGATTTTGTCAGTTTAAATGCTGCAGCTGAAGAAAAAATTCAAAATAATGTTACTGATTTAGCCGAAATAAAACGCGTATTAGGAGAAGATACGGGAGCAACGTAATGAAACTGAAAATGTATCGTTGGAAAGGCCATAATCGCTTACAACAGAAACAACAAGGTGTAATTATAGCGGAAACTGAAATCCAAGCTCGACAGGAACTTTTCGCCCGCGGTTTACAAAATCTGAAATTACAGCAAAACTGGCAATTTAGTTATCGCCCGAAAAATGCCGAAATATGCGATGTATTAATGCAATTAGCCACACTATTACAATCTGCCGTGCCGCTTAAAAACAGTCTGCATATTCTGTTGCAAAACAGCAGCAATATTCCGCTGACCCAATGGTTGCGAAAGCTTCTCACCGATATTGAAAGCGGACTTTCATTCTCCCAATCTCTTGAAAATCAGGGAAAATTTCTTTCTTTACAGGAATTACAATTAATTAAAGTCGGCGAAATGACAGGCAAACTGGCAAATGTTTGCACGCAGATTTCCCGGCATCGTCAACAAACACTTGCGTTACAACGAAAATTGCAAAAAATTATGCTGTACCCGGCTCTGGTTTTAAGCATTTCATTAATTTTAACAGTCTGTTTATTATTGTTTATTGTGCCGCAATTTGCCGAAATGTATGACGACAACCAAGCGCAATTGCCGACGTTTACCGCCGTGTTATTAAATCTTTCCAACGGACTACGAAATTATTTTTGGCAATTTATTTTTGTCATTACTCTTAGTGTTTTTTTGTTCCGTCATCAATTGCAACGTTCCATTTGGTTAAATCAATTTAAGGCCAAATTAATTTCCGCCACACCTATTTTCGGCAATATCGCACAATTATCACGTTTAGTTGGCTTTTGCCGCAGCTTACAATTAATGTTGCAATCAGGCATACCGCTGAATCAGGCATTGAGTTCCTTTTTACCACAAACGAAAAGTTGGCAATCTGCGCAGAAACTACAGGGAGATTTCCTATTAATCGCCGAAGTTCAAGCAATATTACACTGGATTACCCAAGGTTATAGTTTTTCTGCCTCTGTCGGTTCGACACTATTTCCAATGCAAGCACAACAAATGTTACAAGTGGGTGAACAGTCAGGGCGATTAGGCACAATGTTGCAACATATTGCCGATAATTATCAGCAACAACTTGAGCATAAAATCGATTTACTATCACAAACGCTCGAACCGGTCCTAATGCTCACCATTGGCACTATTATCGGTTTAATTATGCTAGGAATGTATCTACCGATTTTCAATATGGGAGCATTGATTCAATGATTTTACTTGCCTTCGCTTTATTCGGCGGCATGGTCGGCATAGGAATCAGGCATTATTGCACGCATTTTGCCGATCATCTGATCCGTCAAATTTATCTTGCCTACTGTGAAATTTATCCAATAAATCCACCGCACTTTGCCTCCGCGCAAGCTACAATCCAACCAATAAAGTGCGGTCATTTTTTTTATTATTTTTTTGCTTTCGGGTTATTCTTTTTGTGGTGTGCCGTTACTTTTTCCAATAGCCTTACCGCAATTATCGTCGCTTGTTACGGTTCAATTCTATTTGTTATCGGCAAAATAGATTGGCATTATAAACTGATCTCGCCGGCGAACTGCCAACTATTGCTTGCGCTTGGCATCGGTTCCGCATACTTTCAAATCATCCCTCTTTCACTTGAGCAAAGTTTACATAGTGCAGCACTTGGCTTTATCTGTTTTTTTGTCGTTTATCATCTTGCCAAATGGTATTACAAGCAAGAAGCTTTCGGGCGGGGGGATTATTGGCTTATCAGCGCTCTCGCCGCGTTTATTCCATGGCAAAATCTACCGCTTATGATTTTTATCGCCTGCATAAGTGCGATCATTTACGCTATGTGGTTAAAATGGCAGAAAAAGCCTATCAATTTTATTCCCTTCGCCCCATTTTTAAACCTTGGTGGCACTTTTACATTCCTAACAAACAGTGCTAGCATAAACACAATAATGACTTCTTATTAAGCAACTAAAATGACCTATATTGTTGGATTAACAGGTGGAATAGGCAGTGGAAAAAGTACCATTGCAGGCCTATTCGCCGAGCTTGGCGTACCGATTGTGGATGCGGATGTCGTTGCTCGGCAAATTGTAGAAAAAGGATCACCTTTATTGGGACAAATTAGTGCGCATTTCGGTGAACAAATTCTACTGGAAACAGGCGAATTGAATCGAGCAAAATTGCGCGAACTGATTTTTCACAATGAGGCGGAAAAAAACTGGTTGAACAACTTGTTGCATCCGGCGATTCGTACTGAAATGCAACATCGACTAAATAGTCAAACCGAGCCTTATACGTTATTTGTTGTGCCTTTGTTAATTGAAAATAAACTCACCACACTTTGTCATCGTGTTCTGGTTGTGGACGTAAAACCTGAAACCCAGCTTTTACGCGCCTCGCAACGCGACAATAATAAAATCGAGTTAATTCAACAAATTATCAATTCCCAGGTAGATCGTACAACGCGTTTACAAATTGCCGATGATGTTATAGACAACGACCGAGATAATACGGAAAATGCAGACAATTTACGACAAAAGGTGCTAGAATTGCATCGAAAATATCTACAACTTGCACAAGAGAAAAATAATGAACGATGAAATATTTAGCGTAGAATGCCCGCATTGTAAAAAATCAGTGGAATGGTCGGAAAAAAGCCCATACCGCCCGTTTTGCAGCAAACGTTGCCAAATGATTGATCTAGGAGAATGGGCCTCGGAAGAAAAAGCAATTCCCTGCGAAACGGCCGATTTTGCTATGAATCCCGAATTAAGCGAAGAATGGACAAAACACTAATGAATAAAACAGCAATAAATATTCAACATAAACACTCCGAAACAGGCGGTGAGTTTTTTCTGTTAGATGAAAATGGCAACAAAACAGCCGAACTGACTTACTTTTTTGTGGATAATCACACTGTTAACGCCAATCATACCTATGTTTCAGAAACGCTACGCGGACAAGGTATCGCAGATAAATTATATCAAGCACTAGTAGCATTTATCCGTGACAACCGTTTCAAATTAATCCCAACTTGTAGTTATATTGCGAAAAAATGGGAACGGGAAAATAGATAAACAAAAAGTGCGGTCAGTTTTCGGATTGTTTTTATCAATTTAAAAATATGAAAAATTTCCACCGCACTTTTCAGGATGTCCGGCTAGCTCTGAATTATCAGATTACTTATGGCAAGCTTCATATAGCGGCAACAATTCACGAATGCTTTGCGTAACAAATTCAATTGAATCGATATAATCCAACTGCTCCCGCTGTACATTTTTGCCAATACACCAAAAATCCTCATCGGAACGCAAAGTCAAATCAGCCTGTGTTAATTGGTGAACCTGCCGGAAATCCGCATATTCGCTTTCATCACCGCGCCATATATCAAAATCAGCGAAATTTTCAAAATCAAAATTGTCCAACCATTGATTATATTGTTGCACCTTGATTTGTGAACGTTCGGCGCGATAGCAATGCCAATCCAAACTAACAGAAAGACGACGGCGATTTAAGATTACCGATAAGATTGCAGCAGAATTGAGATTAAATTCATATTTAAAATAGGCAAAAAAATGCGATCTCACCTGCCACCCGTTAGTCCAGCTTTCGATATGGGGTTTAGCAAACGGGGAACCTAGCCGATTTGAAACCTGCAAAATCAAATCTTTCCAATTATTCCATGCGCTTTTGTAATCAGCCTTGATACGCGGAATTTGTTCGGGGCAGAATTTCTTCATCTGCGCAAATTGAAAAAATGGAATAGTAAAAAGATCGCAAGATTGAGAGCTGAGCATATTTATTCCTCAAAAACACCTTACTTATTGACCGCACTTTGAGTAAATAAGCGTTTATCCTCCCAACGCAACATAGTCATTCTATTGCCCCAAGCACATCCCGTATCAAGCGCGTAAATATTCGGCGGTGTCGGCGTATCAACTAAACTTGCCCAATGACCGAAAATAATATTTTCTTTTTTATACAAAGGATTATCTAGCTCAAACCAAGGTTTAAGTTCTATTGGAGCTTGGTCAATCGGAGCTTTACAATTAAAATCCAAACGATGATCCGCATAACAAAAACGCATGCGGGTAAATACGTTTATAATGTAACGTAAACGTTCAATCCCTTGTAAATCAGGCGACCAACGTTCCGGCTGACTGTCATACATTTGCGTCAACAGTTCGCGATAATCGCCGAAACGCAACACGCTCCCCACTTCCTGCGCGCAGGCTTTGGCAGTCGGTAAATCCCAATCGGGAGAAATGCCGGCGTGTACCATTACGAAATCTTGTGCTTCATTATGGACTAACAAAGGCTGAGTACGCAGCCAGTCAATCAATTCATCAAAATCGGGAGCGGCAAAAAGTGCGGTTAAATTATCATGCGTTTTTACCTTTTTGATTCCAAACGCAGTGGAAATCAGGTGTAAGTCATGATTCCCTAAGACAGTCTTCGCCCGTTCACCTAAAGACCTAACCAAACGCAGGCATTCTAACGATTTCGGACCTCGCGCTACCAAATCGCCAACCAAATAGAGAAAATCCTGCGAGGAATCAAACCGCACTTCGTCTAATAACAGTTGCAATTCGTCATAGCAACCATGCAGGTCCCCCACAATATAAGTCGCCATTATTCTGTTTCTTCTATGATATCGTTACGATTTACATCAGCAGGCGGATTATCTGCCAGCCAATCGGCCAGACGAGCATAATCAGCGATGGATAGATTTTCTGCCCGCGCGTTTAAATCAATCGAAAGTGCGGTCAGATTTTCAGGTGAAAGTAAAGTCAATAAAGCATTACGCAAGGTTTTCCGCCGTTGATTAAACGCTTGTGCCGTGACCCGATTAAGCCAATACAAATCTTTCACCGCATGTGACAGTTGTTGATGAGGAATCAGTCTTACCACTGCAGAATCCACTTTAGGTGCAGGTTTGAATGCACTCGGTGGCACTTCCAGCACCGGCATCACTTGACAAAAATACTGCGTCATAATTGTCAATCGACCATAGGCTTTGCTGTTCGGCGCGGCACAAAGACGCTTCACTACTTCTTTTTGCAACATAAAATGCATATCCTGAATAATGTCGCAAAATTTGAATAAATGAAACATCAATGGAGTGGAAATATTATAAGGAAGATTACCGAACACTCGAATTTTTTGCTGTTCTTCCGCTAATTTTTCTGAGGCATAAAGTTGCGCAAAATCAAACTGCATAGCGTCGGTTTCAATGACATTCAGTTTTTGATGTAAAAACGGGTGATGGCGTAAACGTTCGGCAAGATCACGGTCTAATTCCAATACAGTTAATCTGTCGATTCGCTCGGCAACGGGTTCGGTTAATGCCCCCAAACCCGGCCCGATTTCCAACAAAAACTGATCTTTTTGCGGACAAATGGCCGCCACAATATTTTGAATCACATGCGTATCATGTAAAAAATTCTGCCCGAAACGTTTGCGGGCGGTATGGCCTAAATGTTTTTTGGAATTCATATGCTGTTGTATCAAATTAAGAAAAGTGCGGTCGTATTATAACGCAAAATCCCAGCCTAAGCTGGGATTTTCGATAATGGCAATTTTATTTCTCGTTGAAATATTTAATCTCCGCACCTTTTCGCAATGCGCGAATCCAATCGCGGGAATCTTCTTGAAGCTGCTGATTAACTAAATTCTCATAAGCTTTCTGACGATATGCATCTTCGGTACGATCCGCCATTTTGGTATCCATCACTTCCAAAATATGCCAACCAAATTCGGTTTTAAACGGTTCGGAAATAATTCCGCGTGGAGTTTTCTTAATCATTTCACCAAATTCAGGGACGTAGGCTTCCGGGAAAGCAAAACCTAAATCACCGCCATTAGCACCGGAAAGGAAATCTTTAGAATATTTCTTTGCCGCCTCTTCAAAACTAATTTTACCCGCTAAAATATCCGCCCGCACCGAAGCTAAAGTGGTCTTAGCTTGAATATCATTTAGAACTGGAGTCAATTTCAATAAAATATGACGCACTTTATATTGCGTTCCCATTACTTTATCGCTTGCCTTAGCGCCTTTCAGCATTTGCTTGCTTAATTCTTCCACTTGTTCGCGAGTCACATCAATATGTTTACCGATACTACGATTACGCACTTCCGCCATTAAAATTTGATTGGTAATATTTTTACGGAATTGGCTTAGACTAATCCCCTGATAATCCAGCGCGTCCAATAACTGACCGTAAGTCAAACCGTTATCCGCCGCAATCTTTTCAATAATCTTCTCTACTTGACGGTTATCCACCGTTACACCGGATTCTTTAATCGCTTTTTGTACCAGCATGTCATCAATAATGCTGTCCAATGCTTTCATACGGTTACCTGCGGTATCCGCTTGCTTACCGAGGGCTTTTTGTACTTCACTGGCTAAAATCGGGGTTCCATTCACTGTTGCCACAACACGCTCGGTCGTAGCTTGAACATTGGTCGTTACAATGAACAATCCAAATACTAGCGATAAAAAAGAAGTTAATTTTATTGTTCTCATAGTGTTCTCATTATTACCTACGTTAGCTAAAAATTTGTCTAACCTATTAGAGTTTTCTTTTAATAAAAGGTTCAGTGGCTATTCTGCCAATAATGCCACTTCATAGCAACCGTCAAATTTCATTGTACGTACCTGAACTTTTTCCCTGCGACTGGTTGGCACGTTTTTTCCCACATAATCAGCACGAATTGGTAATTCACGATGCCCTCGGTCAACGAAAATGACTAATTCTACCCGCGCCGCACGACCAAAATCTACCAGTGCATCCAATGCGGCGCGAATCGTACGTCCGGTAAACAAAACATCGTCAACTAAAACAACGGTTTTATTCTGTATACTAATAAATTTAGAGGCACCATTATAAACCGGTGACTGACTCGGCTCCGCATATTCCAAATCATCACGATAAAATGTAATATCTAAGTCAATAGACGGTAAATTTTTTCCTGTTAAATCTTTAATTTTACGTTGAATAAGTTCTGCAATCTCGGCACCACGCCGTTTAATTCCGACGATCACAATCCCATCTAAATCTTGATGTTTTTCAATGACTTCATGAGAAATCCTGGAGATAGTACGGAAAAATTGGTTTTCATCAATAATAATTTTTTCCATCAAGTAAAGCCTTACAATAAAATAAACTATCTTTTCTCTACTATAGCAAACTTTACAAAAAAAGACGCTATTTTACAAAAAAATCCTCTATAATGACCTCACTTTCAAGAACAGGCGAACAGAAACGAAATGAAACAAAAAGTTATCCTCGCGACGGGTAATCAGGGAAAAGTGAAAGAAATGTCGGATGCGTTAAAGAACTTCGGTTTTGAAGTGATTGCACAGACTGATCTTAACATAGAAAGCCCGGAAGAAACAGGTTTAACTTTCGTGGAAAATGCCATTTTAAAAGCACGACACGCAGCAAAAATGTCAGGTTTGCCTGCGATTGCAGATGATTCGGGTTTGGTAGTTAGCGCACTGGGAGGTGCTCCCGGGTTGTATTCTGCCCGTTATGCGGGTGAACACGCCGACGACGGGCAGAATCGCCAAAAACTATTATATGAACTTTCGGACATACCAAAAGAAAAACGTCAAGCTAAATTCGTCAGTTGTATCGTTCTGCTACAACACGAAAAAGATCCTTCACCAATTATTGCGGAAGGCGAATGCCACGGCGAAATCACTTTTGCAGAAAAGGGTGAAAACGGATTCGGTTACGATAGCTTATTTTTCAGTCCTGAAACAAGTTGTACTTTTGCGGAACTTGAAACCGCAGAAAAGAAAAAAATCTCACATCGTGCCAAAGCACTGGCTGCGTTGAGAGAAAAATTAAACGGATAACAAAAGTGCGGTTGATTTTTAAGGCATTTTGTGTAATCCGTAGATTTACTACCAACTACCAAACCAAATTTATTAACTAGGAGAAGTTAACAATGAATAAAACAGATGTAATTAATGCCTATAGCCAATTAGGGATTAGAGATGTTACCGTTTATGCAATGAAAGGTTGGGATTCAAATATCAATCCTCTTACGACCATTACTCCGGAACAAGGCGTTTATAATTTAACTATCCTCGAAGAGCCTCAATTCAGAAGCCTTTTGGGCGCACTTAATCTTGCTGATGGCTATGATAATGAGATGAGAAACATTAACTGTAACATCATCATTACGCATCAACTTGATTTCTGTCGCTTTGTCGGTGTTTACACTTATGGTCAAATTCCGACTAAAGTACACCAATTCGTAACCGATGCCGGCGTAAATGAAATCAATAAATTAAGTAAATTACAGCAAGGTAGAATCGCAACATTCTACTTAACATTAAGAAACAATCCGTTGTTTGCAATGGTAGAAAAAATTATTGATTATGACGGCAATGAAGAAGTATTAAACAAAATTTATGATACTTATCAAGTAATTGACGTAAATTTTGACTCTTTGGTCGCTGGTAATCCGTTACCATCAACCCCAAAACAACCTGAGGTTCAACCTCAACATCAAGGAGAACAATTCGTGAGCTTAACTACTGAAAACCCAATTCATGCAGCGGCAACCAAACTCGGTGGCAGCGTAGCAGCACATTCTGACGGTTTTGATGATTTCCGTGCAAAATTAAAACAATCTATCAGTGTAAAATTGGAACCGATGATTGATGAAATTATTGAAAACGAAATCAATCGTTTCAAAGCACAGA
>CAJPST010000087.1 GCA_905373425.1 uncultured Mesocricetibacter sp. | reverse complement strand
TTAATTGAAATCCAGATTTAGTTATAATTTTTCTTATTTTTATACCTTCGATCCATATATTTTTTTCTTTATCCCAATATACTAATTCATTTGGTAATTCTTGATTTGATGAAAAAGTTATATCATCGGCATATCTTGAATAATAGAATCTATATTCCTTAGCTAATTTTAATAATCTTGTATCTAGAATATTTCCTATTAAAGAAGCTAATATTGGTGATGTTGGTGCACCTTGAGGTAAATATCCATTATATGTTGCTAACTTTGCTATAATCCTCCCAATATTCTCATTTAATAGAAAATTAGTATCTGATATTAAAAAACCCTTAATTCTTCCATAATGAATAGATGAAAAGAAGTCCTTGATATCAATATTAAGAATAAATTTTTTGCGTTCATGGAGATTTGCATTTGACACAATAGATTTATCCTTTTCAAATGCATGATTACAACGTAAATAATTTGGGCAAGTTACTTTAATATCATCTATACAATTTAAAAGAATAGTAGCGATTTCCCTTTGAATATATTTCAAGGAATCTTTAGGAGAATGTATAATTCTAAAACCGCCTGATTTTTTGGGGATTTCGAAGCTCTTATATTTGTCTTTATCTTGGAGACAATAGACAATATAAGAAAATTGGGTTGGAGATATTTTTAACTGAAATTCAGAAATTAGATCAGCAATAGAAGTACAACCTCTTAATCGCTCAATAGTTGTTTTATTCATTAATAAATCCTCGGAGAGGTGCAGGTATAAATACTCATTAGCAAATTTAACACATTGAACTACTTTATGTGTAGAAGATTATCAGCATCAATGCCTGACATTATTTATAACCACTTCTGAAACAAAAGTGAAAAATCTATTTATACCTGCGCGTATATTCTATAAGTAATACTATTTTCATACAATAACTTTTTATTATTTTTCCATTCTAGAATAGAATCTAGGCTGCCACCCCCACGATAGCGCGCGTCTCCTGACGCGTGCTTTTTTATGCTTTGAATTTAGGCACGCGTCGGGAGACGCGCGCCAGCGTTATTCCGGCAGTATAGAATGTGTCATCCTTGTTTATAGAAATTAATTTTGTTTTGAGATCTGAGTTCCAAGATGAGTGTTTTATTGTTGAATTTATATTTTCTGATAATTATGTTGTACCACTTTTGAGGTGTGTGATGAGCAGAAAATATAAATTTAATAATAAAGAAGGAATCTATTTTGTTAGTTTTGCAACCGTATATTGGATTGATGTTTTTATTCGAGAATCCTATTTTGAACTGATGATTCAAGCGTTATCATTCTTTCGAAAAGAACGTGGAATGCTGATTTATGGATATTGCATAATGCCTAGCCATGTTCATTTATTATTTCAAGCTAAAAAAGAGAATCCATCTGAGCTGATAAGGGATTTAAAAAAATTTACAGCAACGAATCTGGTGAATTTAATTCGTGATAATAAACAAGAAAGCCGTAAAGAATGGTTGTTGTGGATGTTCAAAAGGGCAGGAACAAAAAGCTCCAATGTCACTCACTACCAATTCTGGCAACACCACAACCAACCCATCGAAATTCATTCCGATAAATTTTTCAACGAAAAGCTAGAGTACATTCATCAAAATCCGGTGGTGAGCGGGTTTGTGTCTGAGCCGCAGGATTGGAAATATAGCAGTGCGAAAAATTATTGGCAGGCAGTTGATCCTGTTTTAGACATTGATGTGCTCCGCTAAAAGTGCGGTCAAAAATCCAAACGTTTTTCCAGACTGTGCCTATTTACCCATCCCAAAACTTGCATTAAAATACGCTCCTTTTTTACATTAATTTCATTATATTAGGAACGAAGAATGGAAGAATCTCAAGAGTTGGAAAAGTTGCCGCGAGTGGTAACGGGTATATTGAAAATCGTGTTAAGCACAGCGTTGATTGCCTTGGCAGCGGTGTTGATTATTGCGTTAGTAAAGGTGACATATTCATTAGCGATGATGGTGCTGAACACATCATCTGTGGTGCCTTATGATGTTGCTGAGCAGGCGGTAATGTTTTTCCTGTATTTCGGGTTTATCGGTTTAATCGTGCAATATTTTAAAAGTGGCTATCACTTCCCGTTGCGCTATTTTATTTACGCGGGGATTACCGCGATGTTACGTTTGATTATCGTGAACCATGAGAGCTCGGTAGATACGATTTTGTTCGCCGGGGCAATTTTGATCATGGTGATTGCGCTGTGCTTGGTGTTGTATTCCAACAAATTACGAAATATTTAGCAAAAAGTGCGGTCGTTTTTAGCGACGTTTTTCACATATAAAAATACCGATGGTTTTTGCCATCGGTATTTTTCTTTCGGTTTAGGCTATCTTATTCCAAGCCGATAATTTCTCAATTGTTATGGGAAAGGCCTTGGATTTTGCCTTTTTTCACATTGGTGATGTAGTCCCCCATGATGGCGCACGTTTCCTAACGTGTGCCTTTTTCTTTTTTACTCAGTGATAAGCACACGCTGTGAAGCGTGCGCTATCGATTTGATGATTCGTTTAGTTTTTTAAGTGATTGGATTGTACTTTTGTGAGTTAGACCCATGATGGCGCACGTTTCCTAACGTGTGCCTTTTTCTTTTTTATTCAGTGATAAGCACATGCTGTGAAGGGTGCGCTATCGATTTGATGATTCGTTTAGTTTTTTTAAGTGATTAGATTGCACTTTTGTGAGTTAGATCGAGAAAATAAGCAGTCTTTATAGGTTTTAAAATAAAGTTTATATAGTTTCAGGATTTTATTATTTTTAGATGATTACGCGAATGAGTAGAAAATATAAATTCTATAATCCTGAAGGTGTTTATTTTGTTAGTTTTGCTACGGTTTTTTGGATTGATGTCTTTATCAGAGAAGTTTATTTCGAAAAGGTTACAGAGGCATTGGAATATTGTCGAAAGAATAGAGGGATGAAAATTTATGGTTATTGTATTATGCCGAGCCATATTCATTTACTCTTTAAAGCTGAACAGTCTGATCCCGCAGAACTGATTCGAGACTTAAAGCATTTTACTTCGACTTCATTAATTCGATTAATCAAAGATAACCAACAAGAAAGCAGTAAAGAATGGTTGTTGTGGATGTTCAAAAGGGCAGGAACAAAAAGCTCCAATGTCGCTCACTATCAATTCTGGCAACATCACAACCAATCCATCGAAATTCATTCTGATAAATTTTTCAACGAAAAGCTAGAGTACATTCATCAAAATCCTGTTTTAAACATTAATATTCTATGCTAAAAAGTGCGGTCGATTTTTTCTGAGTTTTTAGCCTACTTTTCTATATGTGACCGGTTGTTGCTAGCCTGCGCTGAAAATAAGCGTTATTATTAAGGCAATCACACTCTAACTTTATAAGGAGCCGACCATGAATCACAAACGTTTATCTTCAGCTGGATTTGTAATGTTGTTGTGCGCATCACTTTGTAGCCTTGGTCTAAATGCAAAAGATGTAGCCCAAACGGAAACAGCTCAAAATCCATCAGCTATGGTAAAAAAAGCGTCGTCAAGTTCCGAACAATTAACCGCGGCAGAGAAGAAATTGCTCGGTAAGCATATGTTTTCCTTGCAATGGATCAGCTGGGAGCGGTTCGGCTCGGCGGTAGTGACGAGAGGTAAGCAGGGTTTGGAAATTGATGCGAGGCAAGAATTAGACGGTGATTTTGTCACCTTAAAAGGCACTATAGAAATTATTGATGAAAAAGCCTTCAATTTCACCGGTGAAGTCGTGACTAGGGTTCATCATATTAACAACGGAATAGCCTGTAAACGCGACGGCACTTTTGAATTCCGTGCCACCGGCACCCGTAAATACTGGCGGATGCAACAAATGGAAAATCCTTGCGATCCGGTTACCGACTATATTGATGTGTTCTTCTAGCAGTGTGATGCGCTCTTTTACTTAGTTTAAATAAAAAACAGCACGCCAACCGGCATGCTGTTTTTTAGCTTTTTACGTTTTCGTTTGCTATGAACGCTTCATAATTTCAAAGAATTCTTCATTGGTTTTGGCAACCACCAGCTTATCAATAAGGAATTCCATTGCTTCCACTTCGCCCATTGGGTTGAGGATTTTGCGTAAAATCCACATTTTTTGTAGCTCGTCCGGAGTGGTGAGCAAGTCTTCTTTACGTGTGCCGGAACGGTTGAAATCAATCGCCGGGAATACACGTTTTTCTGCAATCTTACGTGACAGGTGTAATTCCATATTCCCCGTACCTTTGAACTCTTCAAAGATAACTTCGTCCATTTTGGAACCTGTGTCCACTAATGCTGTGGCGATAATGGTTAAACTGCCGCCTTCTTCTACGTTACGCGCCGCACCGAAGAAACGTTTCGGACGATGTAATGCATTAGCATCCACCCCGCCCGATAAGATCTTGCCTGAAGCAGGAGTAACGGTGTTATAAGCGCGCGCCAAACGGGTGATAGAATCAAGCAAAATTACCACGTCTTTTTTATGTTCAACGGAGCGTTTAGCTTTCTCAATTACCATTTCAGCAACTTGAACGTGACGGGTAGCCGGTTCATCAAAGGTAGAAGCGATCACTTCGCCTTTTACAGAACGCTGCATTTCGGTTACTTCTTCCGGACGTTCGTCGATCAGCAAGACAATCAGTTCACATTCAGGGTAATTATGGGTGATGCTCTGCGCAATGTTTTGCAGCAACATAGTTTTCCCTGCTTTCGGCGGTGCTACAATTAGACCTCGCTGTCCTTTTCCGATAGGCGACGCTAAATCTAAAATACGAGCAGTTAGGTCTTCGGTAGAGCCGTTGCCACGTTCCATTCGTAAACGAGAATTAGCGTGCAGAGGGGTAAGGTTTTCAAACAGGATTTTACTACGGGATACTTCAGGCTTGTCATCATTGACTTGGTCGACTTTAAGTAGGGCAAAATAGCGTTCGCCTTCTTTCGGCGGGCGAATTTTACCTTCGATTTTATCCCCTGTTTGCAGGTTAAAACGACGAATTTGGCTCGGTGAAACATAAATATCGTCCGGACCGGCTAAATACGAACTGTCTGCCGAACGAAGAAAACCGAAGCCATCAGGCAAAATTTCCAACACGCCGCCGCCGAAGATATCTTCACCGCTTTTGGCATGTTGTTTTAAGATTGCAAATACAATATCTTGTTTACGTAAACGGGCTAAATTTTCTAAGCCCATTTGATTTTCACCAAGTTCCACAAGCTCGGAAACAGGTCTGTTTTTAAGTTCTGTTAAATGCATAATGTTATGACAGTAATACTACTGATTGGATAATAGAATTGTTGATTTAAGAAGTCTTTTTTGAATGCGCGTAAAGTTACCATTAAATACAATTGCTGTCTAGTTTTTGATGAAAAATATTACAAAAAAGAATACGCATTTTATACTATTTAGCATCTATTAAAAGAATGAATAATACGCCTTAACGTATTATTCATTCTTTTTATGGGTTTAACGTAATTATTTGCCGATACAGAATGAACTGAAAATATTCCCTAGCAAATCATCGGAAGTGAATTGCCCTGTGATTTCACTTAAATACTCTTGTACCAAGCGTAATTCTTCAGCAAGTAATTCTCCAGCGTGAAATTGCGTTAGCTGAATATATCCGCTTTGCAAGTGTTGTGCCGCTTTCTCTAAGGCTTCCAAATGGCGACGACGAGCAAGGAACCCCCCCTCGGTACCGCTCTGATAGCCCATTGATTGCTTCAGATGTTCACGTAGTAAATCCACTCCTTTTTGGGTTTTAGCCGATAGACAAATTACCGTATAGCCGTTTTCCTCACCAACACTTTCCGTTTCACCGCTTAAATCCGCTTTGTTACGCACAATTGTAACAGGCAAATTCTGTGGCAATTTCACTAAAAATTCCGACCGCACTTTTTCGATATTTTGGCTATCCGCATCGGTGCTATCTAACATTAATAATACGCGATCCGCCTGCTCTATTTCATTCCATGCACGGCTGATACCGATTCGTTCCACTTCGTCGGTAGCATCACGCAAACCGGCAGTATCAATAATGTGTAGCGGCATCCCGTCAATATGAATATGTTCGCGTAACACATCTCGAGTTGTACCTGCAATGTCGGTTACAATCGCCGCTTCACGACCAGCCAACGCATTCAGCAAGCTGGATTTACCCGCATTCGGGCGACCGGCAATCACGACTTTCATTCCTTCACGTAGAATTGCGCCCTGTCTTGCCTCCGCACGCACATCGTCTAAATTCGCAATAATCTCGTGCAAATGGCTTTCAATTTTGCCATCGGCAAGGAAATCAATTTCTTCATCGGGAAAATCAATCGCGGCTTCCACATAGGTGCGCAAATAAATCACAGAATCCACCAGACGGTTGATTTTGTTTGAAAATTCCCCTTGTAACGACTTCAATGCGGAACGTGCCGCTTGCTCGGAACTCGCATCGATCAAATCGGCAATCGCTTCAGCCTGCGCCAAATCCAATTTATCATTTAAAAACGCCTGCTCGGAAAACTCGCCCGGACGAGCCAAACGCACACCTTCTACTTGCAAAATCCGTTTTAATAAAAGATCCAGTACAACCTGTCCGCCGTGGCCCTGCAATTCCAATACATCTTCACCGGTGAAGGAATTCGGCGCTTTAAAAAATAACGCAATGCCTTGATCCAATACAGTTCCGTCCGCCTCTTTAAAAGGCAGATAATTAGCTAGGCGCGGTTGCAGCTCTTTGCCCAATACCGCTTTGGCTACGCTCGTAGCAAGAGGACCGGACACCCGCAGAATACCGACACCACCGTGCCCAATCGGCGTGGCTTGCGCGGCAATAGTTTCTTTCATAATAAAACGCTCTCAAAATTGACCGCACTTTGCGCCTCATTAGAGTGAAAGTGCGGTCGGTTAAATCGATACTTTCCCATAAAATAAAAGGTATCACTTGATACCTTTTATTCATTTAATCAATTATTTATGACGGGAGTGTAACCCTTTTTTCTCCAGCCCGCGGTAAATCAATTGTTGCTGGGCAATAGTAATCAAGTTTGAAACCAACCAATACAATACCAAACCTGCCGGGAACCAAAGGAAGAAAACCATAAAAATTAACGGCATAAATGTCACAACTTTTTGCTGCATCGGATCTGCTACCGCTGTCGGCGACATTTTTTGTAGTAAGAACATCGAGCCGCCCATCAAGATTGGTAGAATGTAATACGGATCCTGTGCTGATAAATCCTGAATCCAGCCAAAGAATGGTGCATGGCGTAGTTCGACCGCTTCCATAAACGTCCAGTATAAAGCAATGAAAATTGGCATTTGTAACAGAATCGGTAAACAGCCACCTAATGGGTTTACTTTCTCTTTTTTATACAAATCCATCATTTCCTGCGTCATGCGTTGGCGATCATCACCAAAACGTTCGCGCATTTCCTGCAATTTCGGCTGCAACATACGCATTTTCGCCATGGAAGTATATTGCGCTTTAGTCAACGGATAAAGAATTGCTTTAACTACAAGAGTAACACCGATAATCGCCAAGCCCCAGTTTTTCACGATGCTTTGGATTAATTCCAGTAATAAGAATAAAGGCTTAGCAATAAACCACGCCCAACCGTAGTCAATGGTTAAATCCAAATGATTCGCTACAGCTGCCATTTGTTTTTGCAATTTCGGACCGGTCCATAATGTGCTTTTCACTGTTTCTGTTACACCGGCAGGAATCGTGATGACAGGGCCGCGGTAACCAACAAAGCCTTTTCCGTTCGCTGTATTAGTATAAAGTTGGTTCGTTGCATCTTGATTTGGAATCCATGCTGAAACGAAATAATGCTGTAAAATAGCAACCCAACCTGCTTTCGTATTAATGGATAAATCAGCATCTTTCATATCATCGAAGCTGTATTTTTTATAATTCGTCTCGGAAGAAGAATAAGCGCCGCCGGTATAAGTTGGCATCGCCATACTGCCCGAACTTCCAATAATCGTATGTTTTAACTGTCCATAAGGTTGCACTTCAATAGCATCAGCACTTTGATTTTGAATTTCATAATTCACATCTATGCTATAAACACCACGCTTGAGTACAAAGATTTTACGGTAAGTCACGCCATCTTTCTCAAACGTTAACGGAACACGTAATTCGTCCTGCCCGTCGGCTAAAGTAAATTCATCGCCATCTACATGATAAGCGGCACGACCCGTTGTGGTGGTATCAATACCATTTTTACCAACCAAGCCACTTTCCGCTACATAAACTTTGTCCGCTGTATTTTGCAACAACATAAAACGCTCGACAGAATTAAGCTCTGCTGCATAATGCAATAAATCAGACTGCACCACATCGCCACCTAATGTGTCGATTTTTAAGCTAAATACATCGTTCTTTAAGGTGATCAAACGACCTTGCGCCTGCTTGCTTTCAGTCGTTGCAGAAGAAGCAGAAATCGGCGTCATATCGGATTGTTGCGTTGCCGATTGTTCCGTTGCAACAGGTTTTGGCATGTGATAATCCATCTGCCATTGCTGATAAATAAGCATCGAAACAAGGAGAAGCGCAAGAGTTAATAGGGTACGTCTGGAATTCATTCTTTATTCTCTTCGTTATTATTAAGTTTTGGCGGCACAGGATCGTATCCGCCTTCATTCAAAGGGTGACATTTTAATATACGTTTGAGCGTAAGCCAACTACCTTTTAATGCGCCGTGCGTTTTTATTGCTTCAATACCGTAACAGGAACAAGTTGGCACAAAACGGCAACGCGGCCCAATTATCGGACTGACAACCAATTGATAAAAGCGAATGAGCTTAATTAGGATTTTTTCGCTAAACGAATATGACGCTGCCATAATTTAGTTAAGGTTTCCGTAAAAGTGCGGTTATCCAATCTGCCGATACCGTGTTTAGCCACAATTACAAAATCACAAGGTGGCAGCTCGTGTTGTAACAAACGAAAACTTTCACGGCATAAGCGTTTAATTCGGTTACGTTCGTGAGCGCGCTTCAAATGCTTTTTGGCTACGGTTAAACCCAAGCGGGGATGATCTAAATTATTTTCACGGGCAAGAATGGTAACTTCGGGAGTGCCGGCACGTTGCGGCTGTTGGAAGACATATTTAAATTGTTCGGGAGTTACTAAACGTAACTCCCGCGAAAAGTTGAACTTAATCACACAATTGTGTCTTAAAGATTAAGCAGATAGACTTTTACGACCTTTAGCACGACGACGGGCTAAAACCTGACGGCCGTTTTTAGTTGCCATACGTGCACGGAAACCGTGAGTACGGCTGCGTTTTAATACAGAAGGTTGGAATGTACGTTTCATAACTCTAATTTACCTAATTCAAAATTTAAATTTATTTACGGTTGTTTTATGTGTGGAAGCAAAAAACAAAGTGATTCAAAATTAAGGAAGGGAATTGTAATCATAAAATCCCCATTCGTCAAATCGGAATCGGGAAAATC
>CAJPST010000086.1 GCA_905373425.1 uncultured Mesocricetibacter sp. | reverse complement strand
GGGGCATCTCGTGTGAGAGATATGTTCGAGCAGGCGAAAAAAAATGCTCCTTGTTTGATTTTTATTGATGAAATTGATGCCGTCGGTCGTCAGCGCGGCGCCGGTCTTGGTGGTGGTCATGACGAGCGTGAACAAACTCTCAACCAAATGTTGGTGGAAATGGATGGCTTTGAAGGAAACGAAGGTGTGATCGTGATTGCTGCGACGAACCGTCCTGACGTATTAGATCCGGCGTTAACTCGTCCGGGGCGTTTTGACCGACAAGTTGTAGTAGGATTACCTGATGTACGTGGTCGTGAGCAAATTCTAAAAGTACATATGCGTAAAGTGCCGATTGCGCCGGATGTCAATGCCATGACATTAGCACGTGGAACGCCGGGGTATTCAGGTGCGGATCTCGCTAACTTAGTTAACGAAGCGGCATTGTTTGCGGCGCGTACCAATAAGCGTATGGTTACTATGTTGGAATTTGAAAAGGCCAAAGATAAAATCAATATGGGGCCTGAGCGTCGCACTATGATTATGACTGATAAACAGAAGGAATCAACCGCTTATCACGAAGCCGGGCATGCCATTGTTGGTTATTTGGTACCGGAGCATGATCCGGTACATAAAGTGACGATTATTCCTCGTGGACGTGCACTAGGGGTTACTTTCTTCTTACCGGAGGGAGATCAAGTCAGCATCAGCCAGAAACAACTGGAAAGCAAACTTTCTACTTTATATGCTGGTCGCTTAGCAGAAGATTTGATTTACGGTGAAGAAAATATTTCTACCGGTGCTTCTAACGATATTAAAGTAGCAACTAATATTGCACGTAATATGGTAACCCAATGGGGCTTTTCCGATAAACTTGGCCCAATTCTTTATACGGAAGATGAAGGTGAAGTGTTCCTCGGTCGTTCCATGGCGAAAGCCAAACATATGTCTGATGAAACAGCGCATATTATTGATGAAGAAGTGCGTAAAATCGTTGCACGTAATTATGAGCGAGCCAGACAAATTCTGGTGGATAACATGGATATTTTACATGCGATGAAAGACGCACTGGTAAAATACGAAACCATTGAAGAAGTGCAAATTGAACAGTTAATGAAGCGCCAAACCGTCACTCCACCATCTGGTTGGGAGGATGCTGCTGAGACAAAATCAGCTCAAGTCGAACCGTCCGGGCAATCCGATATTAAAACCGATAGTGATAATATCAAATCCGATAAAAGTGCGGTGGAAAAAACGGAAGAAAATAAATTCGACGAGTAATTAAATAAAGCCTTTTTAGTTAAATTAAAAAGGCTTTTTTATTGCTTAAATATCCGATTATAATTACTTATATTTTCACTAATTTCTAATTACTTATGAAACTTTACGCAAATAATAAAGTCTTAGATTTGAATGTTCCTCAAATTATGGGGATTTTAAATTTTACTCCCGATTCTTTTTCCGATAGCGGACAATTTTATCAACTTGATAAAGCGCTTATTCAAATTGAAAAAATGTTACAAGCGGGTGCTTCAATTATTGATATTGGCGGAGAATCTACCCGACCTAATGCAGATGAGGTAACTCTTGAACAAGAGTTGGAACGCGTTGTGCCACTGGTTGAGGCCGTACATAAGCGGTTTGGCTGTTGGATTTCAGTGGATACTTCAAAAGCGCAAGTAATGGCAGAATGTGCCAAGGTTGGCATGGATTTAATTAATGATATCAGAGCATTACAAGAGCCGCAGGCACTTGAAACTGCATTAGGATTAGGGTTACCGGTATGTCTTATGCATATGCAGGGACAACCCCGTACTATGCAGGCTAACCCGCACTATGATGATGTGGTTGCTGAAGTGTTAGAATTTCTGCAAAAACGGACCGCACTTTGTCTGGAAGAAGGTATGAAACCGGAAAATATTATTTGGGATGTAGGATTTGGTTTTGGTAAAACCGTACAGCACAATTATAAATTGTTACAACAACTTGCGCGTTTTACTATAGAAGGTTTTCCGATATTGGCGGGATTATCGCGCAAGTCTATGATTGGTGCTGTGTTAGAAAAAACTGTTGAACAGCGGGTTATGGGCAGCGCAGCAGGAGCGTTAATTGCAGCAATGAATGGAGCAACTATTTTGCGCGTACACGATGTTGAACAGACAGCCGACGCCTTAAAAATTTGGCAGGCTACGCTGAATGCGTAATAAAAATCATTAAATAACAAGGAATTAGAAAATGTCAGAACGTAAATATTTTGGTACCGACGGCGTACGGGGTAAAGTCGGAACTTTTCCAATTACACCTGATTTTGCTTTGAAATTAGGTTGGGCCGCGGGCAAAGTGCTAGCAAGTCAAGGTTCACGAAAAGTCTTGATCGGTAAAGATACCCGTATTTCCGGTTATATGTTGGAATCCGCATTGGAAGCAGGATTAGCAGCAGCAGGGTTATCGGCGGCGTTTATCGGGCCAATGCCTACACCGGCAGTAGCTTATTTAACCCGTACTTTCCGTGCTGAAGCCGGGGTGGTAATCTCCGCTTCTCACAACCCTTATGATGATAACGGGATCAAATTCTTTTCCGCCGACGGAACAAAATTGCCTGATGAAGTGGAAGAAGCTATTGAAGCCATGTTGGAGCAACCGATGGACTGTGTGGAGTCCGCCGAATTAGGGCGTGCCAGCCGGATTGTCGATGCGGCGGGGCGTTATATCGAATTCTGTAAAAGAACGTTTCCTACGCATTTAAGTTTGTCAGGGTACAAAATTGTAGTAGATTGCGCACACGGTGCGACTTACCTCATTGCGCCTAATGTAATGCGCGAACTTGGTGCAGAGGTGATTGAGATCGGTACCAAACCGAACGGTTTAAACATCAACGAACACTGTGGTGCAACCGATATTAAAGCGTTGCAGGCCAAAGTGCTAGAGGTTAAAGCGGATATCGGTTTAGCTTATGATGGCGATGGTGATCGTATTATGATGGTGGATCATCTTGGTAATCCGGTAGATGGAGACCAAATTCTGTTTATTATCGCCCGTGAAATGCTTTATTCCGGCAAGTTAAGCGGTGGTGTAGTGGGCACGCTTATGAGTAATATGCGCCTTGAATTAGCGCTGAAAAAATTAAATATTCCATTTGTGCGAGCCAAAGTGGGCGATCGCTATGTGCTTGAAAAAATGCAGGAAAATAATTGGCTGTTAGGTGGAGAAAATTCAGGCCATATTATTATTGCCGATAGAAATACCACCGGAGATGGTATTATTGCTTCTCTGGCGGTATTAACAGCAATGGTTCAACATAAACTTTCCTTAAACGAACTGGCTCGAGACGTACAATTATTTCCTCAAGTATTAATTAACGTGCGTTTTGCCGGCGGAGCTAATCCGCTAGAAAGCGAAGCGGTGAAATCTGTTGCGGCTGAGGTGGAGAAACGTTTAGCAGGAACAGGTAGAATTTTGTTACGTAAATCCGGCACCGAACCACTTATCCGCGTTATGGTGGAATGTGAAGACGGCGAATTGGCTCAGCAATGTGCCGAGCAAATCGCAGAAGTTGTAAGAGCTAACTAGATAAAAATACATCAAAAACCGACCGCACTTTTAGCGTCAAGTCGCATAAAGTGCGGTCATTTTTTTGTTTGTTTTTTATTCTTTATCCATTTTTTCAAATGAGCGTTGCGTTTTGCCGGTGTAAAGCTGGCGAGGGCGCACAATTTTCATATTGCCTTGCTTATACATTTCTTTCCAGTGAGCTATCCAACCAACGGTTCTGGCTAAGGCGAACATTACAGTAAACATTGAGGTCGGAATGCCAATAGCTTTTAGTATGATACCTGAATAGAAGTCCACATTCGGATAAAGCTTGTGTTCGATAAAATACGGGTCACTGAGTGCAATGCGTTCTAATTCTTTTGCCACCTCAAATAATGGAGTGTCGATTTTTAGTTCTTCCAGAACTTCATGGCAGGTTTGTCGCATTACTTTGGCGCGCGGGTCGTAATTTTTATAGACGCGGTGCCCGAAGCCCATTAAGCGGAATGGGTCGTTTTTATCTTTAGCACGGGCAATGTACTCAGGAATGCGCTCTACCGTGCCGATTTCTTCCAACATATTGATGCAAGCCTCGTTAGCGCCACCGTGTGCAGGTCCCCACAGAGAGGCGATTCCTGCCGCAATGCAGGCAAACGGGTTGGCTCCGGACGAGGCTGCGGTGCGCACGGTTGAGGTGGATGCGTTCTGTTCGTGATCTGCGTGTAAAATGAAGATTCGATCCATCGCCCGCTCCAGCACAGGATTGACCTCATAAGGCTCACAAGGGGTAGCAAACATCATATGTAAGAAGTTACCTGAATACGAGAGTTTGTTTAATGGGAAAATAAACGGTTGGCCAATAGAATATTTATAACACATAGCTGCCAGAGTAGGCATTTTAGCCAGCAAGCGAATGGCGGTTAGTTCACGGTGCGCTAAGTTAGTTACATCAAGTGAGTCGTGATAGAACGCCGCCAATGCGCCACTAACTCCGCACATCACCGCCATTGGGTGAGAGTCGCGACGAAAACCGTGAAAGAAACGGGAAATTTGTTCGTGCACCAATGTATGTTTACGTATTAACGTATTAAAATCTTTGTATTGTTGTAATGTCGGCCGTTCCCCGAACAACAGAAGATAAGAGACTTCAAGATAATCTGCATTTTCTGCCAATTCGGCAATCGGATAGCCGCGATGCAATAAAATGCCTTGATCTCCGTCGATGTAAGTGATGTCCGATTTACAGGATGCGGTTGACATGAATCCCGGGTCATAGGTGAAAAGGTGATTTTTGACCAAAGGCTGTACATCAATTGCATCATAGCCGAGGGAGCCTTGGTGTACCGGTAGCTCCAGTTCACGTCCGTCGCTTATTGTCAGTTTTGCAGTTAATTCAGACATAGGGCATTTCCTTCTGTTGTAATGTTGTTAAGTGCATATTGGTTTAGTTTATATGTATGTTATATTGCTATAATCTTATACCGCATTTGCAACAAATTGTCTTTAAAAAAATTGTAAATGAAATGTTATTTTAAAAAAATGAGACATAGTTCAAAAAATGAAAAAAATGTTATGTATTTGTGTCTTTTTTGTTGTTAAAGTGAGGTGTAAACTAAATTTTTGAGTCATCATCGGTAAAATTAAGTTTTAGCTGTAAATCTCTGTATAATGAGATTTTCCGCATTCCGTTAATAAACTAATATTAAATAGATTTAACATTGTTAGCAGGTGATCTTGTATGCAACAAAATAGTTCTATCAGCGAATGGTTGGCGCAAAGCGCGCTTGGCGGTGCAAACCAATCTTATATTGAAGATCTTTATGAGGACTATCTTCGCGATCCCGAGTCTGTCGGCGAAAGTTGGCAAACGATTTTTAAAACGCTGCCAAAATCGACCGCACTTGAGCAACCGCATTCGCAGGTGCGTGATTATTTTAAACGTTTAGCTCGTGACAATTCACAAAACGGCATTAGTGTGGTTGACCCGAAAGTGAGCGAACGGTTAGTGAAAGTGTTGCAATGGATTAACGGACACCGTAATCGCGGACATTTGGATGCAGATCTTGACCCACTTAATCTATGGGAGCGCCATCCTTCCCCAACTTTGGATTATAGATTCTACGGTTTTACCGATAAGGATTTAGATGAGGAATTCGATATTGGCGGCTATGTTTACAATAAAGATAAAATCACATTACGTGAATTAGCGGGGGCGTTGAAAGGTACATATTGTAGTACCATCGGGCTGGAGTTTATGCACGTTAATGATTTGGAGGCGCGCACTTGGTTACAAGGTAAGGTAGAAAATTTATTGAATAAACCGTTATTTACGGTGAAAGAGCAAGTGACCTTTTTGCGTGAGTTGACAGCTGCAGACGGCTTAGAACGTTATTTGGGCGTGAAATTTCCCGGTGCGAAGCGTTTTTCATTGGAAGGCAGTGATGCGTTTATTCCGTTGATGAAAGAAATTATTCGTCACGGCGGAAAAAACGGTGTGAAAGAAATCGTAATGGGAATGGCGCATCGTGGACGTTTAAATATGTTGGTTAACGTGTTGGGGAAAAAACCGGCGGAATTGTTTGGTGAGTTTGCCGGCAAACACCACGGCAATGGTACCGGAGACGTGAAATATCACCAAGGATTTTCCTCCGATTTTATTACTGACGGCGGTTTAGTGCATTTGGCATTAGCATTTAATCCGTCTCATTTGGAAATTGTGAGCCCGGTGGTAATCGGCTCGGTGCGGGCTCGTCAAAAACGTATTGGTGACGAAGATTTTACTCAAGTATTACCGGTGACAGTACATGGCGATTCAGCAGTTGCCGGGCAAGGTGTTGTGCAGGAAACGTTGAATATGTCTGCAACTCGCGGTTATAACGTCGGTGGTACTATCCGCGTAGTGATTAATAATCAAATCGGGTTTACCACTTCCAATACCAAAGACACCCGTTCTACCGAATATTGCACGGATATTGCCAAAATGATCGAAGCACCGGTGATTCATGTTAACGGTGATGATCCCGAAGCGGTTGCTTATGCAGCGCGGATGGCAGTGGAATTCCGCACCCTGTTTAAACGGGACATTTTTATCGACTTGGTTTCCTACCGACGCCATGGACATAACGAAGCGGATGAACCGATGACTACCCAGCCTGTGATGTATAAGTTGATTCGTCAGCATCCGACACCGCGTAAAGTTTATGCAGATCGCCTAACTGCCGAAGGTGTGATTAACGAAGCCGAAGCGACGGAGTTAATGAATGATTATCGCGACGCATTAGATAGAGGGGAATGCGTTGTGCCGGAATGGCGTGAAATGGATATGTCGGCGATTGACTGGCGACAGTATTTAAGCCAGGAATGGACCGAATATGAAGGCAGTTTTGATCTACAACGCTTTACAGATTTATCTTATAAAGTGTGTGAATATCCGGAAAATCACCCGATACATCCGCGCGTGGAAAAAATCTATGAAGACCGTAAACTCATGGCGCAAGGTGAAAAATTACTAGATTGGGGAATGGCGGAAACCATGGCTTATGCCACTTTATTAGACGACGGTTATCATGTTCGCATTTCGGGCGAAGATTCCGGGCGTGGAACATTTTTCCATCGCCATGCCGTTTTGCATAATATGAACGAACGCAAAAGTTATATGCCACTTGCCAATTTGCATAAACACCAAGGTCGTTTTGAAGTGTGGGATTCTGTGTTATCGGAAGAGGCGGTATTAGCCTTTGAATACGGTTATGCCACTACCGCACCGAAAACTCTGACCATATGGGAGGCACAATTCGGCGATTTTGCTAATGGTGCACAAGTGGTCATTGACCAATTTATTAGTTCCGGTGAACAAAAATGGGGTAGAATGTGTGGCTTAGTACTATTGTTACCACACGGTTATGAAGGACAGGGACCGGAACATTCATCGGCCCGTTTGGAACGTTATTTACAGCTCTGTGCTCAGCAAAATATGCAAGTTTGTGTGCCGTCCACTCCGGCACAGATTTATCATTTGCTGCGTCGTCAAATGTTGCGCACAGTGCGTCGTCCGTTAATTGTGATTTCACCTAAATCCTTATTGCGTCACCCTTTGGCAGTATCGGGAATTAATGAATTGGTGAACGGTAAATTCCAAAATGTGATTGGAGAAATAGACGATTTAGATCCGAAGAGGGTAAAACGCATAGTTCTGTGTGCAGGCAAGGTGTATTACGATTTATTGGAGCAGCGTCGTAAAAATAATCAAAACGATGTGGCAATTATCCGTATCGAACAGCTTTATCCTTATCCACACGAAGAAGTGCGGTTGGTTTTAAGTGAGTTTTCTCATGTGACAGATTTCGTATGGTGCCAGGAAGAGCCGCTTAACCAAGGTGCGTGGTACTGTAGCCAGCATAACTTCCGCGCAGATCTGCCTGACAACGCTACACTACGTTATGTTGGCCGTCCGGCTTCTGCTTCACCGGCAGTGGGATATATGTCGCTGCATAACGAACAGCAGCGGGAATTGGTGGAAGAAGCATTGAAGATTGATTGATAAATTAGATAGTATGTAGGGTTACTAAATATGATAGCCTTCGTACCGGTATGATAAGCTATCAAGGGAATAGCGTTGGCGCTAATACATCCGGCTTATTAACCTTAACTGCAGACTTCAATGAAAAAAACAGTATCGGGTAAAATTTATAATAGAACTCAGGATGATGGAGCAACAATTCTAGCCTTAGTTCTTCAGAGGTTTTTGCGGGCGAAAGAAGATAATCTTTCTTATAAAAATGGTCTGAAAATATACCGCTCTTTTGAGCGGTATATTTTTTAGTTTTACAATATAATTGTTTTATTCTGAAATACAAAAATCCGGTCGTGTAGGGCTAAATCAAGCGCTCTGCTTAGTACAGTTTTTTCTACATCACGCCCGGCTTTCATCATTGCGTCCGCATTATAAGTGTGATCCACATTTATTACGTTTTGCATAATAATTGGACCTTGATCCAGTTCATCATTAATAAAATGAGCTGTTGCACCGATAATTTTTACACCACGCTCATAAGCCTGATGGTATGGTCGAGCGCCTATGAAAGCAGGCAGAAACGAATGATGAATGTTAATCACTCGGTTCGGGTAACGTGATACAAACTCAGGATTCAGCACGCGCATATATTTTGCCAATACAATGTAATCCGGTTGGTATTGATCGATTTTGTCCGCTAATAGCTTATCGTGTTCCACTCGGGTTAGGCCTTCATGGCTGACACAATGAAACGGGATATCAAAGCGCTCTACTAAAGTACGCAACGTATCGTGATTACCGATCACAGCAGCAATTTCTACATCTAAACCGCCATAGTAATTTTTCATCAAAATATCGCCAAGGCAGTGAGCCTCTTTAGTAACTAAAATGACAATACGTTTACGAGCCGTGCTTAATAAACGACAATTTGTTCCTTCCGGTAGACTGAATTTTAAATCCGTTAATAGCATTTCTTCATTAAAAATACCTTGTAATTCAGTGCGCATGAAAAAATGCTTAGTTTCAAAATCTACAAATTCGTTATTATGAATAATGTTTAGTTGGTGTTTATAACAAATATTAGTAATTTTGGCGATTAAACCTTTATCATCCGGACAATCGGTTAATAAAATTTTATTTTCAAACATGATTTATATGTGCCTAAAATAATTAAAACCCATAAAATGGGCTTTAATTTAATGAATTATTTAAAATATTATATTTTGAATGAATCCAATGACTTACCCGCATCCAATTGCACTTGAATTGCTTTCGGGGTGCGACCTTGACCAGTCCAAGTTTTTACTTGACCGTTTTCGTCTTTATATTGGTATTTTGCCGGACGGGACGGGCGTTTTTGTTTTACTTTTTTAGATTGTTTGGCATCACCTAAAATTTCAGCCAAATCAGCTGCAGTAATACCGTCTTGTTTAAGTAATTCTTTATATT
>CAJPST010000085.1 GCA_905373425.1 uncultured Mesocricetibacter sp. | reverse complement strand
TGCGTGAAAATTGTCCTAAAAAACCTTTGATGTGCTGGGCTTTTCCGTTTGGTTTGAAGGGTAACAATACCGGACGATAACCCAATTTTTGGGATAATGCCACAAAATCGCACACTACTTTGGCATCATAATAAGACGTGTAAGGATCTTGCACGATCAATAACATATCGGATTTTTCCGCTGTACTCAGGCTTTCCAGTCCTTCGAGTGTTCGTCCTCGATAGCCGATTTCGACCAGTTGATCCTGTAAATTAGGGGTGGAAAGTAACGGTAAATCCGTCATACCAAGTGTTTTTTCTACTACATTCTGTACCAACTTGGCTTGCATAAAGAAGTTGAAAAAGGTTGGTTTTTTCGCCATGTAAGGCGCAGCAATTTCTAGATTAGCCACCACATAATCTTTCATCGGACGCACATAACGGCTGTGATAAAAATAAAAGAATTTGGCACGGAAACTCGGTACATCGATTTTTATCGGACACTGGCTTGCACAGGCTTTGCAAGCAAGGCAGGTATCCATCGCTTCTTTGACTTCATGACTGAAATCGTATTCTTTCGATTTATGTAAGCTATGGCGCAATTTAGCGATAAAATCCGTGAGTTTAATTTCTGATTTTCTAAAATCTAGCTGTTCAGGCGTGACATTCTCATTCGCCAATAAGCGCAACCATTCGCGTACCATAGCAGCACGGCCTTTGGGTGAATAAACGCGGTTCTTACTGACTTTCATCGACGGACACATAGTGCTATGCACGTCAAAATTAAAACACAAACCGTTGCCGTTACAGTTCATTGCGCCTGCATATTCTTCGCGCATGCGGATTGGAATTTGACGATCATTATCCGCCCGCATTGGTGATAGGATAGAGTAAAGCTGCTGCTCATTTTCCAATGGAGTACAGATTTTACCCGGATTTAAGCGATTAGACGGATCAAACAGAAATTTGATATAGCGTAGTTCATGCCATAATTCGGGAGTAAAAAATTTTTCGCCATAATGGGAGCGCATACCTTTGCCGTGTTCCCCCCAGATTAAGCCACCGTACTTCTCGGTTAAATCCGCTACTTGGTCGGAAATTTGTTTAAATAGGCGTACTTGTGCCTGCTCAGTGAGATCTAGTGCCGGGCGCACATGCAATACGCCGGCATCCACATGTCCGAACATGCCATATTGCAGTCCATGAGCATCCAAGAGTGCGCGGAATTCAGTGATGTAATCGGCCAAATTTTCCGGCGGTACGCAGGTGTCTTCCACAAAGGCAATTGGTTTTGCCGCACCTTTGGCATTACCGAGCAGTCCTACCGCTTTTTTACGCATAGCATAGATTCGTTCAACCGAATTTAGGTCGGAACAGATTTGATAACCGATAATATTATCTTCATGGGCAATGATTTTTTCATCTAATTTGGCACAAAGATCCGCCACTTGCTGTTCAATCAGCTTTTTATTATTGCCGGCATATTCCACAATATTTAACCCGAGAATCGGGTTATTCTCATTTTCGGTCAGCAACTCACTCACGGAATTCCAAATAATATCTTCCTTTGCCAGATTTAACACCTTGGAATCCACGGTTTCTACTGACAATGCGTTGGCTTTTACCATAAAAGGTGCATTACGCAAAGCCGCATCAAATGAACTGTATTTAATATTGATCAGTGTGCGATATTGTGGAAGAGGGGTAAGATTAAGTGTTGCCTCACAAATAAATGCTAATGACCCTTCCGAACCGGTTAAAATACGGGTGAGATTAAATTCGGTCTCGTCTCGGTTGAAGACGTTTTTTAAATCGTAACCGGTTAAAAAACGATTGAGTTGTGGTAGATCGTTTAAGATTTTTTCGCGATTTTCTTTACAGCGGGTAAAAACTTCTTGATGTAACTTTTTGCCGTGATAGGTAAGATTTTTGTCATTGAGATTCTCTAAAAATCCGTCAGTTTTGACCGCACTTGTGTCTAAAATTTCGCCATTGATTAAAACCGCCCGCAGGCCTAGTACATGATCGGAAGTTTTGCCATATTGTAGTGAACCCTGTCCCGAGGCATCAGTGTTAATCATACCGCCTAATGTTGCTCGGTTACTGGTGGAAAGTTCGGGCGAGAAAAACAAACCATGCGGCTTGAGATATTGATTAAGCTGATCTTTCACAACGCCTGCTTGTACGCGTACCCAACGTTGTTCAACGTTCAGTTCTAAAATGCCGGTCATATGGCGCGATAAATCTACAATAATATTATTGTTTATCGATTGTCCGTTGGTTCCCGTGCCACCACCACGAGGAGTGAAAGTAAGAGAACGGTATTTTTCGAGTTGTCCCAGTTTAGTTAGGCGCACGACATCCGCAACAGATTTGGGGAATAAAACGGCTTGTGGCAGTTGCTGATAAACGCTGTTATCCGTGGCAAGGCTTAAACGGTCGGCATAATTGGAGGCAATATCACCTTCAAAATGCTGCGCTTGAAGCTCCTGCAGATAATCAATTACCAACGGGCTGAGTTGCGGGATATTTTTTAAACGGGGTAACATATTGTGATCACTTGCAAAGAAAATTTAAATTCGGAAAATTGATATGGATTTTAGCATATTAGGTGTGAATTAAAATGAAAAAACTTAGCGGGCGAAAAAATCAGAACGTAAAAGTGCGGTGGATTTCTATGCCGTTTTATAAAATTCACATAAAATCGACCGCACTTTAGTGCCAAAAATTTACAGAATTTCGTTTAATACCTGTGCGATACCGTCTTCTTCGTTGCTCAGAGTGACGCGTTTGGCTCGGCGTTTTACTTCTTCTTCCGCATTACCCATGGCAATTCCTAAACCAACGGCGGTAATCATGCTGATGTCGTTGTGGTTGTCTCCAAAGCTGATGACATTTTGCGGATCAATGTCCCAAACTTTGAGAACGTCCAATAAACGCCCGCCTTTGCTGTTTCCATTATTGGCGACATCGACACGGTCGGCCCAAGACCATTCACAGCTAAATTCCGTAGGAGGTAGTTCGGCAATGGCTTTTTCGATATTTTGACGCTCAGGATGGCTGATTACAAATTTCCAGATACATTCGCCAGGTTGCGTGTAAAGCGTTCTAAAGTCATCAACTTGAGCAACCAACGGACGCACCTCTGCGGGGCAGCTTTCCACCCATTTAAGGAATTTTTCCATATGCGGGTTAAGCGTAATATAGTTCATGGCATCGCGAGAATACATCAATAATTGAATTTGATATTTTTCCGATACGGAAATGACTTTTTCCGCTTGTTCGCGAGAAAGTGGATTGCCGAAACTGAATTCATGCGTGTGCGGATTGTAAACATAAGTGCCGTTACAGCAGATAATTGGTGTATCCAGATTGATTTCGTGATAATAAGGTCTTACGGCGGTGTGATGGCGCCCGGTAACAAAAAATATTTTTAAGCCTTTGTCGCGAGCTCGTTGGATTGCCTGTTTGCTACTGTCTAAGATTTGTCCTTGCGGATTAAGTAATGTACCGTCTAAATCGAATGCGATTGCCTGGTAAGCCATTCATTTCTCCTGAGATATTAATTGTAACAACCTGATAGGTTGAGGCTCTTACTCAAATGTTTATGAAAGCATAGCCACTTGAGTAAGATAAAGGAATATTAAGTATGGCGTTTCGATAACAGAAAAGCAAGGCGGGAAACCTTGCTTTTGGAGTCGAGTTAAACTTCTTCGCCCGGGAACATAAACGGATTCAAACCGCTGCGTGCGAAGCCTTTTTCTTCCATTTCAATATCTAAGAAAATAGATGCTAAATCATCTGCTAGCGCTTCAACATTTGGATCTTTTTCTTGGAACATGATTTTTAAGTAACTTTGGCAATCGCCACAGGTTTCAGCACGAACGAGAGCAAGCTCTTCATTTAATGACCACATTTCAAGGTTTTTGTGTTCGCTGCAGTTAGTGCATTGTGCACGGACTAAATTCCACTCACTTTCACATAGGTTGCAATGTAAATAACGTAAACCTTGTGATGTTCCGATATGTACAACACTTGCGACTGGTGCAGAGCCACAAACAGGGCAGTAGTGTAGATTGTCAGTACCTTCTTGGCGGCTGTTATGAGGAATTTGTTGAGCCAGTTGTAGCCAATAGAGAGAAAGTGCAGCCCAAATAAAGGCGGCTTTATCTGTACTCACTAAATTGAATTCTTGGCTTAAAAGATTTGTTGCCATTTCTTCAAGTTCTTTATCAGAGGCTTTTTCAAGATTTTCAATGGTTGCAATGACTTGTTCATTTGCTTTTGGTTTGATGCTATGCAAAATCTTTTTGAGATATTCTATCCAAATACCTGAGCGTTTAAATGTTTTTGCATTTAACGGTTCAATTTCGCTTAAGTTATCGAAATGTTGTTTTTCTAATGGATTTTTTTCAAATACGCTTAATTGGCTTTCCACAACATCTGCAGCAAAGAGTAAATAATCAGCCAATGGATGATCTTTCGCTAATTCTCTTAAACGTTTTGCCCGACGTTGATAAAGATTTTTAGGGTTAGCAAACAAAACGGGCGGAATATCGTATGAATTCTTTTGTTGTTTGATTTCGTCTGCAGATAAGATTTTGATACTCATAATAGTCTCTTAAGTTATAAGAAAAAGTGCGGTCAATTTTAACCGCACTTTTTGATTTTAGCCATTGATACCTTTGAACAATGCGTTGGTTTTTGTTTTTTTACCTTCAGCTTCGTTTTTAAGGTCTTCTTCTAGCTTAGGAAGTACTTCCTCTCGATACCATTTCGGGTGGTGTTTTTTCGCCCAGCGAACCGTTACCCAACCTTCCACGATACCACGAATTGAACCTTTCACCCAGAATGCCATGTACATGTGTACCAAAATACCGGTGAACAACATGAATGCACTCAAGGAGTGAAGTAAAATTGCAAAACGTAATACCGGAATAGAGAAGTAGTGCGAGAAATATTGACGCCACATGATGATGCCGGTTGCAAGTAAAGTTATCATCGCCAAATTCAATGTCCAGAACAACATTTTTTGACCAAGGTTATACTTGCCATTATCTGCAACAGCGTGCTCATTTCCTTTTAATACTTCAAGTGTACCTTTTAACCAACGGATATCGTTTTTCTCCGGAATGTTATGATCCCAGTAAAGATAACCAAGGAAAATAAAGGCAAGGAACATAATAATACCGGTGAATGGGTGAATTGCTCGAGCCAGTTGTGGAGTACCTAAAATTTCAGTTAACCACGCAAAATCTGGAAAGAAGAAAGCCACACCGGTGAACATCGTCATAAAGAAGCAGATTACGAGTAGCCAATGGCTAAAACGAGCAGGCGTTCTATGACGAATGATTCGAGTATCATTGCTAATCTCAATCTTACTCATCTTTGCCTCCTTTTTTATCTTCTTCTTCAAATTCGTGGTGATGATCTTCCACATCTTCTTCTACGTTTGGTCCAACAGCTAAGTAATGAGCGATTTCAGCAAGTGCTAGACCACCCATTGCCACAGCCGCTACTGGTTTTAAGATATCTTTCCAGAGTGTAATACTTAGGTCAATTTTTGGATCTTTTGGAAGACCGGAGTAAAGTTCTGGTTTATCTGCATGGTGTAATACATACATTACGTGTGTACCGCCTACGCCTTCTGGGTCATAGATACCAGCATTTTTGTAACCACGTGATTTTAAGTCAGCCACGCGTTTTTCTGCGTAGAGTTTCATTTCTTCTTTAGAGCCAAAACGAATTGCACCTGTTGGGCAGGTTTTTACGCAAGCCGGTTCTTGACCTACAGAAACACGATCCACGCAAAGGGTACATTTGTACACACGGTTGTCTTCAGGGTTCATACGTGGAATGTTGAACGGACAACCTGCGATACAGTAACCACAACCGATACATTTATCAGATTGGAAATCCACGATACCGTTCGCATATTGGATGATTGCACCCGGTGCAGGACAAGCTTTTAAACAGCCTGGTTCTGAACAGTGCATACAACCATCTTTACGGATTAACCATTCTAAACGATCATTTTCCTCTACTTCGTTAAAGCGCATTACGGTCCATGCTTTTGCGTTGAGATCTACTGGGTTATCGTAGATCCCTACACACTGTGCATTGACATCAGAGCGAATGTCATTCCACTCTGAACAGCCCACCTGACAGGCTTTACAACCAATGCAGGTGGATACGTCGATTAATTTTGCTACTTCAACTTTATGATCACGCGCTTGAGGTGCTGGTGTTAAACCAGACGTAGCGGAGACCTTGATAATGTCTTGCGATTGAACGCCTTGACCACTTCCTGCCATATTATGCCTCCGCCTTCTCGATATTTACCAAGAATGTTTTATATTCTGGTGTCTGTGTAACCGATTCACCCCAAGATGGAGATAAGGTATTGGTGGAGAAACCACGGTTACCTTTACCATTTAAGGCTTTCATCCCCCAGTGAATTGGAAGACCTATATGATGTACGGTACGTCCGTCGACTTCTAAATCTTTCAAACGTTTTGTTACCACTGCGACGGCTTTAATGTAGCCACGGCGAGAAGTAATTTTCACCATATCACCTTTTTGGATACCTTTTTCTGCCGCTAATTTTTCACCGATTTCCACGAATTGTTGTGGTTGAGCGATGATATTTAATGCAGATTGAGCAGTCCAACTGTGGAAGTGCTCGGTTAAACGATAAGTCGTTGCCACATACGGGAAGTCTTTATTTGAGCCGATAAATTCGCGGTCTTCTTTATAGATACGAACTGTCGGATCAGAGACTACACTTGGATGCAGTGGGTTAGTATCAATTGGGCTTTCAATTGGTTCATAGTGCTCAGGCACTGGACCACTTGTAATTTTATCTACTGCAAATAAACGGCCTACACCTTCTGCGGACATAATGAATGGACCCACATCAGAGCCTGGTGGTTGTGTACCATAGTCAGCCACATCATGCCAGTTCCAGTTTTTACCGTTCCATTTGATTAATTGACGGTGTTTATCCCAAGGATTACCGTTAATATCAAGTGAAGCACGGCTATAAAGGACACGGCGGTTTGCCGGCCATGCGAAGCCCCAACCTAATGTACAACCTAAACCTGAAGGGTCAGAATTGTCACGGTTTGCCATTTGGTTACCTTTTTCAGTCCATTGACCTACGTATATCCAGTTACCTGCAGAGGTTGTACCGTCATCACGTAAGTGAGCGAATCCGTTAAGTAATTGACCTTTCTTATAAACCACATTACCGTTTGCATCTAAAAGATCTTCAAGGGCATAACCATTTAATTCTTTTGCTAACTCTGCGGAGCTTGGTGCATGCGGTTGTACATAGTTCCAAGTCATCGCTTCGAAAGATTCAATACCACGACCACTTTCTTTTTGATAAAGATGATGCATTTCTTCACGAATCATAGAAAGAATTTCAACATCTGGTAGTGCTTCACCTGGTTGGTCACAGCCTTTCCAGTGCCATTGTGCCCAACGACCGGAGTTAGCAATAGAGCCGTCTTCTTCTGCGAAACAAGTAGTTGGTAAACGGAATACTTCAGTTTGAATATCAGCTGGATTTACATCGTTTGATTCACCAAAGTTTTTCCAAAATTCAGAAGATTCAGTTTGAAGCGGATCCATTACGATTAAGAATTTCAATTTGCTCATACCTGCAACAGTTTTGTTTTTGTTCGGTAATGAGTTTAATACGTTGAAACCTTGTAAAATCCAACCGTTCAATTTGCCATCATTCATTAACTTAACATGAGTGATAGGATCGTATAAACGATCTGCTTTTGGTAAGAAATCGAAGCCCCAACCATTTTCTTTGGTTGCTTTATCACCATAGAACGTTTTCATTAAACTGACGAAGAATTTCGACGTATTACGATAGTAGTTTGTTTGGTTTGGTACGATATCTTTTGGCGTAATCGCATTAATGTATTGTTCGTAAGAGCTATCTTTGTCATTTGGTAGACGCATATAACCTGGTAAAGACATCGGCAATAAGCCCATATCAGTTGTACCTTGAACGTTTGAGTGTCCACGCAATGCATTAATACCACCGCCCGGCATACCCATGTTACCTAAGAGTAATTGGATCATTGCCATTGAGCGAATGTTTTGTGTACCAATTGTATGCTCAGTTAAACCTAACGCATATAAGTGCGTCATAGTTTTGTTTGGAGCAGAGGTTTTACCAATCTCTTCACAGATTTGTAAGAAGGTTTTTTGTTTGACGCCTGTGATACGCTCAACCATTTCTGGGGTATAGCGAGAGACGTGATCTTTCAAGATATTAATCACACAACGTGGATCTTGTAAGGTCATATCACGTTTAGCAAAACCATTTTCATCAAATTGGTAATTCCATTTTGATTTATCGTAAGCATGTTTTTCTTCATCAAAACCTACGAATAAACCATCTTCGAATTTGAAGCCTTCATCAATTAAGAATGAAGCATTGGTATAGTGTTTAACGTATTCGTGTTGGATTTGATTAGTTTCCAATAGGTAACGGATCACACCCATTAAGAATGCGATATCAGTACCGGAACGAATTGGCGCATGAAGGTCAGCTACAGACGCTGTACGGTTAAAGCGAGGATCAACTACGATGATTTTTGCACCGTTTTTCTTCGCTTCGATCGCCCAACGGAAGCCAACAGGGTGAGCTTCAGCAGGGTTACCGCCTTGAACGATAATAAGATTGGCGTTTTTGATGTCAACCCAGTTGTTTGTCATGGCACCGCGACCAAATGATGGAGCAAGACTTGCTACCGTTGGTCCGTGTCAAGTATTCGCTTGGTTACACATCGGCACTATGCCCATCATTCGAACCCATTTGTGGGTAAGAAGTGCGGCCTCATTACTAATGGCAGAGGCGGTCATAATACCTGTAGTTGTCCAACGGTTAACGGTTTTGCCACTTGCATCTTTTTCAACAAAGTTAGCATCACGGTCATCTTTTAGTAAGCGAGAAATGCGTTTGATTGCATCTTTCCAAGAAATACGTTCCCACTTGTCAGAACCTGGTGCACGATATTCGGGATATAGTACGCGACTTTCACTATTAACATAGTCTAACGCACCTGCACCTTTCGGACACAACGCACCACGGCTTACCGGATGGTCTGGGTCACCTTCAAGGTGGAATAATTTAGAACGTGTATTGGTGCCGGTGTGGCTACTTAATGTGTCATAAGGTTTGCCTGTGCTATATAGCAACATGCCGCAGCTTACAGAACAATATGTACAGGTGTTACGAGATTCAAAAGCTCGCAATAATTTGTATTCACGCGGTGCTGCTAAAGCGGTTGCTGGTGCAAAGCCCAACATTGCCGCAGATGTCCCCGCCATCCCACCTGCACAGATCTTAAAGAATTTTCTTCTTGTGACCTGCATAGATAATCCTTAACCAACAAAAGGTTGATAGAGTGTTTAATCAATTCGTTTTTCAAATTTTGATTATGTAAGAGGTGAATTTGTATTACAATTCTCCTTACTTAAATCATGGTTAAGAATACGCATATTTTTATTATAAATCTATACCCATAATTGTGGAATTGAGGGAAAAAACTTGACGTGGATCACAAAATTGAAAATTAATTTTTTC
>CAJPST010000084.1 GCA_905373425.1 uncultured Mesocricetibacter sp. | reverse complement strand
TGGCTCGCTCATTGGAGTTGCCGGCGATTGTCGGTACAAATGATGTAACGGAAAAAGTGAAAACCGGCGATTATCTGATCCTTGATGCTATCAATAATGCGGTTTACGTGAATCCGAGCCGAGAAGATATCGAGCGCTTGAAAAAACTGGAAGCTCAACTGGCTGAAGAAAAAGCGGAATTAGCAAAATTAAAAGATTTACCGGCATTAACACTGGATGGTCATCGAGTAGATGTAGTTGCTAATATCGGTACTATCCGTGATTGTGAAGGTGCAGATCGTAACGGTGCAGAAGGTGTGGGTTTATACCGTACTGAATTCCTATTTATGGATCGCGACCAATTACCAAGTGAAGAAGAGCAATTTATTGCATATAAAGAAGTCGTTGAGGCAATGAACGGACGCATTGTTATTTTGCGTACAATGGATATTGGCGGTGATAAAGAGCTTCCATATCTAGATTTACCAAAAGAAATGAATCCGTTTTTGGGATGGCGGGCGATTCGCATCGCATTTGATCGCCGTCAAATTTTACATGATCAGTTGCGTGCAGTATTACGTGCTTCTGCATTCGGTAAGTTGGCGGTAATGTTCCCAATGATTATTTCTGTGGAAGAAATTCGCGAATTAAAATCAGTGATCGAAGTCTTAAAGCAGGAATTGCGTAATGAAGGCAAAGCTTTTGATGAGAATATTCAAATCGGCGTAATGGTGGAAACGCCGGCAGCAGCGGTAAACGCACGCTTCTTAGCAAAAGAAGTAGATTTCTTTAGTATCGGTACGAACGACCTTACCCAATATACCCTTGCGGTTGACCGTGGGAACGAAATGATATCTCATCTTTATAATCCGCTATCTCCGGCAGTTTTAAACTTGATTAAACAAGTGATCGATGCTTCTCATGCTGAAGGCAAATGGACGGGAATGTGCGGTGAATTGGCCGGTGATGAGAAAGCCACTTTATTGTTACTGGGAATGGGATTGGATGAGTTTAGTATGAGTGCAATTTCAATACCGCGTATCAAGAAATTAATCCGTAATGTGAATTTCCATGACGCCAAAGAACTGGCTGATAGCGCGTTGCAGAAGCCGACGGCTGTGGAAATCGAACAATTGGTTGCTGATTTTTTAGCAGAAAAAGCATTAAATTAGATACAAATTGATGTTTTTGAGGTAGAATACGCGAGAAAATCAGTCTAGGAGGTAAACATGGGTTTATTTGATAAATTATTTGGTTCAAAAGAAAGCGGTTCAGTAGAAGTAGAGATTTATTCTCCGCTTTCCGGCGAGATTGTTAATATTGAAGATGTACCGGATGTAGTATTTTCCGAAAAAATCGTAGGTGATGGCGTAGCTATTCGTCCTACAGGTAATAAGATTGTGGCGCCGGTTGATGGTGTTATTGGTAAAATTTTTGAAACTAACCATGCATTTTCAATGGAATCGAAAGAAGGCGTCGAATTATTCGTTCACTTCGGAATTGATACCGTTGAGTTAAAGGGTGAAGGCTTCACTCGTGTTGCTCAAGAAGGGCAAAATGTAAAACGTGGTGATACAATTATTGAGTTTGATTTAGCTCTTTTAGAACAGAAAGCCAAATCTGTCTTAACTCCGATTGTAATTTCTAACATGGATGAAATCAGCAATATTGACAAAAAAGTCGGTGATGTAATTGCCGGTGAGTCCGTCGTGTTAGTAGTGAAAAAATAATTTAATCGTAATCTAAAAAACCTGCTTTTTAGCAGGTTTTTTTATTTTTTGTAAAATAACCGAAATATTGACCGCACTTTCAGTTAAAAATCGGAACATAGAGAGGAGAAAAGTGCGGTCGGATTTTGGGGAGTTTTTTATGGTGAAAATCCTGAATGGAATAGGGCTTATTTGTGTGGAATACTTAGGCGGGATAATAGACAAAAAATGTGCTTTTTGTTATCTTAATGATAAAAATTGCTATCTTTGTTTCAAAAAATCTAATAATATTTACAAAATTTGTTAAAATTTTGTAAATGTGTATTTTGTATACAATTCAGCGAAATTTAAAAGAATTTAGTTATCAAACCGTGTTTAATTTTGGGCGTTTAGGTATATATGAGCGATAAAATTAAACATAATCAATTAACTCAACTCAAATAAGGAAAAGACTATGTCAAGAATGGTTAATGACGTAGATCCAATCGAAACCAATGATTGGCTGTTGGCGATTGATTCTGTTATTCGTGAAGAAGGCGTAGAAAGAGCTCAATTTATTATTGAGGAATTAATGCAACACGCGCGTGCGAATGCGGTTTCTTTGCCTACGGGAGTCACAACAGACTATATTAATACGATTCCGGCTTCGGAAGAACCGAACTATCCGGGAAATTTAGATTTGGAGCGTCGCATTCGTGGAGCTGTTCGTTGGAATGCCATGATGATGGTATTGCGCGCGTCGAAAAAAGATTTGGAATTGGGCGGACATATGTCGTCTTTCCAATCTTCCGCAACAATTTATGAAGTCTGTTTTAACCATTTCTTTAAAGCGCGTACCGAGAAAAACGGTGGCGATTTGGTCTTTTTCCAAGGGCATATTTCTCCGGGGATCTATTCACGTGCATTCTTAGAAGGACGTTTGACCGAAGAACAATTAGATAATTTCCGTCAGGAAGTACATGGAAAAGGCCTTTCTTCTTACCCACATCCTAAATTGATGCCTGAATTTTGGCAATTCCCGACCGTATCAATGGGATTAGGGCCGATTAATGCTATTTATCAAGCGCGTTTCTTGAAATATTTACATCATCGTGGCTTAAAAGACACTTCCGATCAAACCGTTTATGCTTTCTTAGGTGACGGTGAAATGGACGAAGTGGAATCTCGTGGTGCGATTTCTGTTGCTGCCCGTGAACATTTAGATAATTTGGTGTTTGTCATTAACTGTAATTTACAGCGTTTAGATGGACCGGTTACCGGTAACGGCAAAATTATCCAAGAACTAGAAGGCTTGTTTAATGGCGCAGGATGGGAAGTTATTAAAGTTATTTGGGGACGTCGTTGGGATCGCTTATTACAGCGCGATACTTCCGGTAAATTATTACAATTAATGATGGAAGTGGTTGATGGCGACTATCAAACAATGAAATCTAAAGACGGTGCTTATGTACGTAAACATTTCTTTGGCCGTTATCCTGAAACCGAAGCGTTAGTCGCGGAAATGACTGATGATGAAATTTGGGCGTTGAACCGCGGTGGCCATGACCCATTGAAAGTTTTTGCAGCGTTCAATAAAGCTCAGAAAGTAAAAGATAAACCGGTTGTCTTATTGGTGAAAACTATCAAAGGTTATGGCATGGGCGACGCGGCAGAAGGTAAAAATATTGCGCATCAAGTCAAAAAAATGGATATGTCGGGTGTGAAACACGTGCGTGATCGTTTCAATATTGATGTATCTGACGCGGATATTGAAAAATTACCTTATATTAAATTTGCTGAAGGCTCCGATGAGTACAAATATCTACACGAGCATCGCAAAGCATTAAATGGCTATTTGCCAACTCGTTTACCACGTTTCACGCAAAAACTGGATGTGCCGGCATTAGAAGAATTTGCACAGTTATTCGAAGCGCAGGATCGTCCGATTTCGACTACAATGGCATTCGTACGTTCATTAAACGTATTGCTGAAGAATAAATCTGTAGGTAAGCATATTGTGCCGATTTTAGCCGATGAAGCGCGTACTTTCGGTATGGAAGGATTATTCCGTCAAATTGGTATCTACAATCCGCATGGTCAGAATTATATCCCTCAGGACCGTGAACAAGTTGCTTACTATCGTGAAGCGATTGATGGCCAGGTATTACAGGAAGGAATTAACGAACAAGGTGCGACAGCTTCTTGGATCGCTGCGGCAACCTCTTATTCAACCAATGATATGCCGATGATTCCGTTTTTCGTATATTATTCAATGTTCGGTTTCCAACGTGTCGGTGACTTAATGTGGATGGCGGGCGATCAACGTGCGCGTGGTTTCATGATCGGCGGAACATCAGGTCGTACGACATTGAATGGTGAAGGTTTACAACATGAAGATGGTCATAGCCATATTCAATCCTTAACGATTCCGAACTGTATATCTTACGATCCGGCATTTGCATATGAAGTCGCTGTAATTATGCAAGACGGTGTACGTCGTATGTACGGTGAAGCACAAGAAGACGTGTACTACTACATCACGACTTTAAATGAAACTTATGAACAACCGGCAATGCCAAAAGGTGCAGAAGAAGGTATCCGTAAAGGTATCTATAAATTCGAAACCGTCACCGGTCAAGGTAAAGGTAAAGTTCAGTTATTAGGTTCAGGGGCAATTTTGCGTCACGTGCGTGAAGCGGCAAGATTATTGGCCGATGAATATGGTGTAACTTCAGATGTATATAGCGTGCCGTCGTTTACTGAAGTTGCGCGCGAAGGTGCTGATGCAGAACGCTATAATCTATTACATCCTCAAGCGGAACAACGCATTCCATATATTGCACAAGTAATGAATGATGCTCCGGCAGTGGCAGCAACAGACTATATCCGATTATTTGCCGAACAAGTGCGTCCGTACATTCCGGCACAAAGCTATCGTGTGTTGGGAACCGACGGTTTTGGTCGTTCTGACAGCCGTGAGAACTTACGCGAACACTTTGAAGTTAATGCACATTATGTGGTTATCGCTGCATTACATGAGTTGGCAAAACAAGGTGTGGTTGATAAGAAAGTAATTGCAGAAGCAATTAAAAAGTACGGTATTAATGCGGATAAAGTAAATCCGTTATATGCATAATTCAATGTGGTAATGTCGATTTGACTGTGAAAAGTGCGGTCAAAAAATTCGGCATTTTGTGGGCGCACTAACCTGTGTCCCACATTCGGCAATGAAAAGGATAAAGATAAAATGGCTAAACAAATTCAAATCCCGGATATCGGTGGCGACGAAGTTACCGTAACGGAAGTAATGATCAAGGCGGGCGACAGTGTTGCTGTTGATCAAAGTGTTATTAATGTGGAAGGTGATAAGGCTTCGATGGAAGTACCTTCTCCTGAAGCTGGCGTGGTTAAAGAAGTACTGGTGAAAGTTGGCGATAAAGTATCGACAGGCACACCAATGTTTGTGTTGGAAGCAGGTGAAACTGCTGCACCGCAAGCGGATAAAACCGAACCACAAAGTGCGGTCACAAATTCAGCTGTTTCCGTGGTGGAAATTTTTGTTCCTGATATTGGCGGTGATGAGGTAAATGTAACCGATATCCTTGTTAATGTAGGCGACAATGTTGCAGTTGAGCAATCCATCATTAATGTGGAAGGTGATAAAGCTTCGATGGAAGTACCGGCTCCACAAGCGGGGGTGGTGAAAGAAATTCTTATTAAAGCCGGTGATAAAGTAAAAACCGGTTCACTGATTATGAAATTTGAAGTGGCGGGAGCATCATCAGTGGCACAGACACAAGTTGCCAGTTCCGCACCGGCTTCTGTAGCGACCACAAGTGCTGTGCAAGATGTTAATGTGCCGGATATTGGTGGTGATGAGGTTAACGTTACGGAAATCATGGTAAAAGTCGGCGACACGGTGGCGGAAGAGCAATCTCTCATTACTGTGGAAGGCGACAAAGCTTCAATGGAAGTACCGGCGCCATTTGCCGGTGTGGTGAAAGAAATCATCGTGAAAGCTGGCGATAAAGTGAAAACCGGCTCGCTTATTATGCAATTTGAAGTAGTGGGGGCGGCTCCTGCTCCTAAGGGACAAGCAGCCCTTCAACCATCACCTACGCCACAAGTGGCAGCTCCGGTATCTTTTGCTACACAGTCACCGGCAAGTCAAGAAAATGTAACGGCAAGTGCAACTTTTGCCTATGCAACACCTGTTGTTCGCCGTTTGGCACGCGAATTCGGTGTGAACTTGGATAAAGTTAAAGGAACGGGGCGCAAAGGCAGAATTCTGAAAGAAGACGTCCAAGCCTATGTAAAAGCTGCTATTAAAGCAGTGGAAAGCGGTACGGTTGCTCCGGCGGCTGCAACAGGCGCCAGTGGTGCCGGTTTGGGCTTATTGCCTTGGCCGAAAGTCGATTTCAGTAAATTTGGCGAAACCGAAGAAGTTGAGTTGGGTCGTATTCAAAAAATCTCAGGCGCGAATTTACACCGTAACTGGGTAATGATTCCACATGTGACTCAATGGGATAAGGCAGATATTACCGATTTAGAAGCTTTCCGCAAAGAACAAAACGTATTGGCGGAAAAGCAGAAGCTAGATGTTAAAATTACACCGTTAGTCTTTATTATGAAAGCGGCTGCCAAAGCGTTGGAAGCGTATCCTCGTTTTAACAGTTCGTTATCTGAAGATGGTCAGCGTTTGACCCTGAAAAAATATGTCAATATCGGTGTTGCAGTTGATACGCCAAACGGTTTAGTTGTTCCGGTTTTCAAAGATGTAAACAAAAAAGGCATTATTGAACTTTCCCGTGAATTGGCAGAAATCTCGAAAAAAGCGCGTGCGGGTAAGTTAACCGCTTCAGATATGCAGGGTGGTTGCTTCACTATTTCAAGCCTTGGTGGTATAGGCGGAACGCATTTTACCCCGATCGTAAATGCTCCTGAAGTGGCGATCTTAGGTGTATCTAAATCTGAGATGACACCGGTTTGGAACGGCAAAGATTTCACTCCGCGTTTGATGTTACCGCTGTCCTTGTCATACGATCACCGTGTTATCGACGGTGCGGATGGTGCTAGATTTATCACTTTCATCAATGGCGTATTGTCCGATTTGCGTCGCTTGGCAATGTAATTCTAACGGGTTGGCATCGCCCTTCCCGTTTATACAGTTAAAGTGCGGTAGAAAATCGCATAGATTTAACGAGGTTAAAATGAACAAAGAAATCAAAACACAGGTTGTCGTATTAGGTGCGGGTCCTGCCGGTTATTCGGCGGCGTTTCGTTGTGCCGACTTAGGGCTACAAACGGTCATCGTAGAACGCTTTTCTACATTGGGCGGGGTGTGTCTGAATGTCGGTTGTATTCCGTCTAAGGCTTTATTGCACGTTGCAAAAGTAATTGAAGAAGCAAAAGCGCTTTCTCAGCACGGAATTGTATTCGGTGAACCGAGTACAGATGTGGATAAAATTCGCGGTTGGAAAGAAAAAGTTATTAATCAATTGACCGGTGGTTTGGCTGGTATGGCGAAACAGCGTAAAGTTGAAGTGGTCAATGGATATGGTAAGTTCTCTAGTCCTAACACTATTATCGTAGCAGGTGAAGATGGTGAGACTACTATTACTTTTGATAATGCTATTATTGCTGCCGGTTCTCGTCCAATTCAACTACCGTTTATTCCACATGAAGATCCGCGAATTTGGGATTCGACAGATGCCTTGAAACTGAAAGAAGTACCGAAAAACCTGTTGATTATGGGGGGCGGTATTATCGGTTTGGAAATGGGTACGGTTTATCATGCGCTAGGTTCCAAGATTGATGTTGTTGAGATGTTTGATCAGGTTATTCCTGCTGCGGATAAAGATATCGTCAATATTTATACCAAACGTATTGAGAAAAAATTCAACTTGTTATTGGAAACCAAAGTAACGGCAGTTGAAGCGAAATCCGATGGTATCTACGTTTCAATGGAAGGCAAAGCAGCAAACGAAACTCGTCGCTATGATGCGGTGTTGGTTGCTATCGGCCGTGTTCCGAACGGCAAACTGATTGATGCGCCGATTGCAGGGGTAGAAGTAGACGATCGCGGGTTTATCCGTACCGATAAACAAATGCGTACCAATGTACCGCATATTTTTGCTATTGGTGATATTGTAGGGCAACCGATGTTAGCGCATAAGGGCGTTCACGAAGGTCATGTTGCTGCTGAAGTCATTGCCGGACAAAAACATTATTTTGATCCGAAAGTGATTCCTTCCATTGCTTATACCGAGCCGGAAGTGGCTTGGGTCGGCAAAACCGAGAAAGAATGTAAAGCAGAGGGAATTAACTATGAAGTAGCGAAATTCCCTTGGGCAGCATCAGGACGAGCAATAGCTTCTGACTGTGCTGACGGTTTAACCAAATTGATCTTTGATAAAGATAGTCATCGGGTTATTGGTGGTGCAATCGTCGGTACGAACGGTGGTGAATTATTAGGTGAGATTGGTTTGGCTATTGAAATGGGTTGTGATGCCGAAGATTTAGCCTTGACGATCCATGCCCATCCGACTTTACATGAATCTGTTGGTTTAGCAGCAGAAGTGTTTGAAGGTTCGATTACGGATTTACCTAATCCAAAAGCGAAGAAAAAATAATTTTTTGCAATCGTAAAAACACTTTTAGAATCGACCGCACTTTATGGAAAGTGCGGTCTTTTTCTGCATTAATTTTATAAAATAATCCATTAAAGCTAAATTAGTGCTGGCGATCAAATGCATAATTAGGTAGAATTCATGCGTTTTTGTGAGTAAAAATTCAGTTTTATTGTTGTAAATGATGTTAAAGAAGATTTTTGTTATTGTGGCAACATTAATTTTAGTTGCCTGCTCAAGTTCCTCAGAGCGGGAAAAGTCAGCCCATAAAAAAGACGAAAAGCAGTTAGATATTTTAATCGGGCAATTAAGAACAAATAAACCGATTCGTGCTAAGGGACAGTTTTCCCCAATTAGCGATAAAAAATTATCCAATATTTATCGGGAATGGGCAGGAACCAGTTATCTATTAGGGGGGTCAACAAAAGATGGGATAGATTGTTCCGCCTTTATGCAAGAGATTTTTTCTCGGGCGTATTCTATTAAATTGCCTCGTTCCACATCGGAGCAGCAATCTGTCGGAAAATCAATCCAAAAGTCCCAGTTAAAACTGGGTGACTTGGTTTTCTTCCGTAAAAACGGTCATGTCGGCGTTTATCTTGGTGACGGGCGTTTTATGCATGCCAGCACTAGTGAAGGCGTAACCATCAGTTCACTAAACGAAGATTATTGGCAAAGGCATTACACTCAATCACGTCGAGTATTCTAGCTAGCCTCTTATTTATAAAGTGCGGTCAAAAAAGTTTTATTTTTTTGACCGCACTTTTGCATTTCCTATGCAGCAAATTTGATAGTATTTTTCGGCTTGATTTGATGAATAGTATTCGTCACAGTACCGACAAGAGGTAGTGCCCTCCAGTCATCGATTTTAATATTTTGTGTTTTTGCACTGAGTGCAAAAAATATGAATTCCCCGTTATCATGAGCAAAGAATTCATAGATTTCCATTTTCCCATTGATTTCCAATACAACTAAATCTCCGAGTGTTAAACCGTCGTTTTTTTCCACAACCAGTATATCCCCCTGTTCAATGCCCCAAGCTAACATATCGGGATTAGTTACTCGAATAAAGCAAGTTTGCTGAGGTCGTTTAATGCAGTATAAATTCAGGTCTAACTTTTTGCTAAAATTAGAACTTGATTGTTTGAGATCTTCATAAAACGGCATAGGTTGATAAGAAAGCGGATTATCATTTAACGACATTAAATTATTTTGAGAGTAAGCAGTGTAGTTCATCATATTCCCCTTATAATGGTATTAATCACCAGTATGTTTTTTTATACAGGGTATTTTACTGTTTATTTTACCAGTGTCAAGTTATTTTGTGTTTTTATACAGTTACTGGTTTAATGTGGGTTAGAATCGCTAAATGGTAAATTTTATATAGTATTTTGGCTCATAATTGACATGATTTTTAATAAAATCAGATTATTTTTA
>CAJPST010000083.1 GCA_905373425.1 uncultured Mesocricetibacter sp. | reverse complement strand
AGAGAATACGCTTAAATATTGAAAAATTATCAACTAAAAGTTAATAATCAGTCTTTTTTCTCAATGACTTTCCCAGTTTTCTCATCCATTTCAATTTTGATTTTGTGATCTACCACTACATTCATATTGATGGTAATACCTTCTTTCGGCGTTTCAAGCTGCACGGTCGGGGTACATCCCGTAAGCGCAAAGCAGAAGCTTAACGCTAAAAAGTGCGGTAGGAATTTTTGTTGTTTTTTCATTTTTCCTGTTTTCGGTAAATATTGTATTCTAAATTTTGTTCAACCTGCGAACCGTAATCAATCATCTGCCACAGTTCATAGACATTTTCCTGATGATTATAATTCAGCGAGATTGGACTTTGCGTTTTTTTAGTCGGATTATAACCCCTAACCTGTGCGCGCAGTTCCATCTTGCCGTCAGGGGCAAGGTTCAACGTAGCATCCATCGCCTGTAAATCCATTTCGTTGATCACATCTGCAAGAATACCTTCGGTTACACCGCCCTGCTTCAGACCTTGTCTAATTTCGTCATTCAGTTTTAAACGAATGTTTTCAGCTTGCTGAATTTTCCCGTTACAAATTAAACAATCATCGTTTGACAGCCAAAACGGAAAAGTGGCGTTGATTTTACCCGTCATTTCAATTTGGTTATATTGCAATAAAGATAAAACCTGTGCAAGATCAATTTCTTGCAATTGCACATCGGCAATGTTACGTTGCGGCAGGGCAAGTCGATTAATGCTTAATTTTCCGCCAAATAAATCTATCTCCAATTCGCTCAAATTAAGCGGTCGTTTACGGCTGTACGGGTAATATCCCTGCACTTTTACACGTAGATTGTCTGCTTGCAAAACACCCATTTTGATTTGTTTTACAAAAACTTGCACTGGTTCTTTAATCATTTCTACTGCATTATTCACATAACGATAAGGCAATGCGAATTCAATCCCTCTGATTTCTCCGTCAGGCAAAGTGATGTCGCCGGAGCGAATGGCAAAGTGTCCCCCCGCGTGAATCCCTTTTTCCGTCGTAATATCAAAAGCAGTCTGCCCGCGAATGGTTCCTTCTTGAATTAACCATTCCCATTTATTCGGAAAAAGAGATTGGAACACTTTTGCAGACTGTTCAAGCCAATAAATATTGCCAACCAGTTTTTGATCGTAATAGTGAGAAAAGACTTTAATCGGCCCTAATTCTCCGGCGGTAAGCTCACCCGCCAAATTAAAATCGGTGATATCCTTTCCTTCCAAACTCAAGGTAAAATCCGGTTTATAGAAACGCCCGCCGTAAGCCAGCTCAATATAAGGTGCGGACGCTTGCATCTTGCCATCAATGCGTTGTTCTTCATAATACCAACGTAACTTGTCCGCCAGTTTCAGTTCCACCTTAGGAATTCTAACGCCCGCCTTGTTAATTTGACCCGAATAGCCTTCCAGTTGCTCAATTTCAATATGATCGCTCACCCCCGAGCCCCGACCGCGAATATTCAACGGTGTATTCAACGCTTTGGCAATCCCTTTACCCGATAAATTCCACTGCCAGCTGTTCGCTACGAAATCCTGAGTTCGATATAACGGATTATCAGTACTACGAATGTCGAAAATGGAAGTAATTCCCGCAATAAATTCCTCCGCCTGCCCATCCAAACGCAAATCCAAATCGGAAAACTGTGTCGTGCTTCCCTGTAAAAATGCCTGCAGGCGACCTTCCACTCCATAACGCCCAACCAACACATTATCTAACGGCACACTAACATTTAAACTTAATCCATGTCCGCGCCCGGTCACCCGCAACATTGACGGCGTTTGAAACTGCACTACGGGATCATAGTAAAACCCGCTTAATTTAAACACTACGTCGGTATACGCGATAGATTCACCATATTTAATATTACCGTGCGCTTCCAACGGGAAATTTAATTGCTCTTTGCCAATCTCTCCGCCGGTACCGTAAATCACCACATTACCTTTTCCCTGCGCGCCGGAAGAAAACAAACTGACACGCACATCGGTTTTCAGAGGAAACCAATCTTCCGTCGTTTTCTTCAATGTCAGACTTAAAACGCCTTGCAGCGGTTGCTGTTCGATCATATCCCAATAAAAATTGCCTTTTTCAATTTGAATTTGATCAGATTGAAAACGTAGCGGTAAATTCATAATCTCTTTTTGATTTACAAAATCCTGCACCTGCATACGGCCTTCCCCGTCCTGCCATTGCAGAGCCATTTCGCCTTTCGGCAACGGCAATTCGGCACGTTCCCAATGTAATTTAACCTCGCCTTGTGGCGGTAATTGAGTAGGATCATCATTCAATTTAAGCTGAAAATCGAGTTGATGTGTTTGCGCCAAAGTCGGTTGATAGCTTACTTCCCCCGTCAGCTGCAAATCGCTTAATCTTAAAACGGAATCTAGCTGCAAAATAGCTGCATTTTCACCCTCTTCCCTTTTTTCTAACTCAGTTTTCAGCCGTAATTCCCCCTGTTGCTTTTGCAGCGAAATATTAGCTTGTGCCGAAAGAATTTGTTGCAATTCGGGATTGTCATTTGGCTCTGCATTCATCAATTGAAAACGTTGAATTTGGGCTTCCCCGTCAGGCAACAGAGCCAAAAGTGCGGTCAGTTTTTGTGGTGTTTTGTCATCGCTATTATCGTTTGGTAATCCATTTAGGCAGGCGTAATCCAAAACAGCGCTTTCCGCTGCCAGTTTGTGACTGTTCCACCAATCAGCTCGGACGTTTTGCAATTCAACCAACGAACAGCCCGCTCCGCGCTCGGAACGCACTATCAAGCTAGGAATTTGCGCATCTTTCATGCTAATGTCAGGCTGTTGCGCAATTTGCAGGGAAAAATCAGGAGCTAAAAAATAATTTGCAATGCGTTCCAATTGCGCGCCGGACAGCAGCCAATTGACAGCAACAAAAAGTACCAATAACAGTAGTAAAATTAACGCAACAATTTTCTTCCGCATATTCATTTCACGTGATGTCGGATAATTTAAGAAATATAAGCAAAGGTTGACCACAGTGGCAGGGACGCCGAAATGGTCAATAAAATCATTAACACAGGATATTCCAATTTAATCTTGCGGAAAATATGTACGGCTAAAATTGCCGCTATCACCAGATGCAGCGAAAAATACAGGATAAATGCAAAATCATTGGAAAAAACAACCGCACTTTGTCCGTCCACAACTGAAAAATGATGTATCGCCAATATGCTCAATACAGCGATCGCATTAATTAACAATACAATAATCATCAATAACGGCAACAATGCAATAAATCCTTGTAGACGATTACGCGAAATAACCAGAGCCAGATTGGTAAGCACTATACCGGTCAGCGCCTGAGCTGCAAAATTGTATTGAATCCATACCAACGAGGGCGCCTCAAGTAGCATTAATACATAGCAAATAGTCCCGATTGCCCCAGCGGCTACGCCAATTTTCAATACACCTACACGCATTTCCGCTTCATTCGGTTGTCGCCATGCAGAAAAAACCATTACCATTCCGCACAAACAAATCAAGTCGGTCAGAACATAATGATAGTTGGAGAACAAGCTCAAGAAAAACCACACTGCCCAAAACAACGCAAAATAAGTATGTACTTCGCTTAACCGTCCCCGCTGCCCATTGCAAATATCCCCTTTCAAAAACACTAAACTGCATAATAACTGCGCAACCAACACACCAAACGCCAAGTGCGACAACGCTTTGCCTAACGGCTGTAACCACATTGCGTAAAGATCGATAATTAATAATAGTCCGAGGGGCAAAAGGGAAAAAAGTGCGGTCAAATTTTTAGCTGTTTTTTCGTCTGACATGTTTGAAAAGCCTGATAAAATAATTTTCGCTATTATGCAAGAATTAACGGGTAGGGTCAAAATCAAAGTGATTTTAAATTCACCTTGTTTTCGTTAGAATAAATCAAATTTTTCAGTTGGAACAAACCATGTTATTCGACATTCTTTATCTTATCGGTTTAACCGCCGTAGGAATTACCGGTGCGATTGCCGCCGGCCGGGAGAAAATGGATATTTTCGGCGTGATTGTAATTGCCGAAATCACCGCATTCGGCGGCGGTTCCGTGCGCGATGTGTTACTTGGACATTACCCGCTGGCCTGGGTGGAAAATCCAGATCATTTCTTGTTAATTGCCGGTGCGGCGCTGGTAACAATATTTGGCGCTCCGTTAATTAAACACTTTAACCGCCACTTTCATATTATTTTTCTGGTGTTAGATGGGTTAGGGCTTATTGCCTTTGCCATCCTAGGCACGCAGGTGGCATTAACGATGGGGCATGGTTTCACCATTGCCGCGGTGGCTGCGATGATCACGGGCGCATTCGGCGGTGTGTTACGCGATTTACTGTGTAATCGTATTCCGTTGGTTTTCCAAGGCGAGCTGTACGCTAGTGTTGCATTCCTCAGCACTTGCATTTATATTGGTTTGCAATACTTGCAAATAGAGCAAAACATTGTGGTGTTTAGCACGTTGATTATCGGTTTTATCATCCGTCTGTTAGCCATTTATTATGGTTGGGGTCTGCCGGTATTTGATTTTCAGGATCATGATTCACCGCCACATAACGACGATAAATTGCCGGAGCGGCAAAAATATGAAAAACCTTAAAAACGACGTAAAAATCGACCGCACTTTTCCCTTTTTACATCGCACAAGGAACGATTATGATAAATCTTATTGAAATGGGTAAAGCCGCCAAACAAGCGGCATTTGAACTTTCCCAGCTTTCATCGGCACAGAAAAACCATGCGTTACAACTAATTGCAGAGCAACTGGAACAACAGAAAGATCGCATTCTAGAAGAAAACGCCAAAGATATTCAGATAGCAAAGGAAAACGGTTTAACCAAATCCCTGCTCGATCGTTTGCTGTTAACTGAAGAGCGTTTGAAAAATATCGCCGACGATGTACGCCATGTCATTTCCTTAGCGGATCCGGTGGGAAAAATCATTGACGGCGATACGCTGGACAGCGGGTTGAAGCTGGAACGTGTGCGCGTGCCGTTGGGCGTTATAGGTACGATTTATGAAGCACGCCCGAATGTTACCATTGATGTGGCAAGTCTCTGTTTGAAAACAGGTAATGCCGTAATCTTACGCGGCGGAAAAGAAACCCGTTATTCCAATGAGATCCTAGTGGAAGTAGTGCAAAATGCATTGTCTCAAGCCGGTTTGCCAAAAGCGGCGGTGCAGGCAATCACCGATCCTGATCGCGCTTTGGTAATGGAATTTTTAAAATTGGATCGCTATATAGATATGATTATCCCACGCGGCGGTGCCGGCTTGCATGAACTATGCAAACAACATTCCACCATTCCGGTAATCGTCGGAGGAATCGGCGTATGTCATATTTTTGTGGAAAAAAGCGTAGATCAGAAAAAAGCTTTGAGAGTAATTGATAATGCGAAAACTCAGCGCCCTAGCACTTGTAACACATTAGAAACACTGCTGGTTCAAGAAAGCATTGCAGAGGAGTTCTTGCCAAAACTAGTGCGTCATTTAAACAACAAGAACGTAAAATATCATGCCGACTCAGCCACTCTTGCTATTTTGCAAGCAGCCAATGCCCCTGCAGAAGACATACAGGATTCGGAATTATGCAATGAATGGCTATCGTTGGTGCTAAATGTCGTGATTGTTCGGGATTTAGCACACGCGGTGGAACATATTCGCGAATATGGTACGGGACACTCGGAAGCAATTTTGACCTCGTCGCAAAAACTGGCGCAACAATTTGTGGCGCAGGTGGATGCCGCGGCAGTATATGTAAATGCCAGCACGCGCTTTACCGATGGCGCACAATTCGGTCTCGGCGCAGAAGTGGCAGTCAGTACCCAGAAACTACACGCACGCGGTCCAATGGGATTGGAGGCGTTAACAACATATAAATGGGTAGCTATCGGAGATTATACGATCAGAAAATAAGTTAATTTTATTTAATATAAATAACCTAAAAATGAATAAAATCTAATCTTCTTTAAATTATCAAAATTGTCATTTAAATTTTCACACAATTTATTTGACAATTTTTTATTTAATCGCTATTTCTATATCAAACACAATATTTTCTATTTACTTTCAAGAGGAATTATCTATGTCTAACCTTTCTGTTGCTAAATTCGGCGGAACCAGCGTAGCCAATTATCCGGCAATGGTCGCTTGCGCTAAAATCGTTATTGCGGATCCGAACACTCGCGTTGTCGTACTCTCTGCTTCCGCCGGTGTAACCAATTTATTGGTCGCATTGGCAAACGGTTGCGATGCGACACAACGCGCAAAACTAATCGGTGAAATCCGCCAGATTCAAGAAAATATTTTAAACGAATTACAAGATGCCAGCCTTGTACGTGATGAAGTAGAAGCCCTATTAAAGAACATTGAATCTTTGGCAGAAGCAGCCAGTCTGGCAACTTCAACCGCGTTAACCGACGAGTTAATCAGCCATGGGGAAATGATATCCACTAAAATTTTCATACAAATCCTACGCGAGCTGAATACTCAAGCAACTTGGCTGGACGTGCGTAGTATAATCGCAACTAACAGCAATTTCGGTAAAGCTGCACCGGATGACGAATTAACCCGTAAAAACAGCGATAACATATTAAGACCGCTTATCGACCGTGGTGAATTGATCATTACCCAAGGCTTTATCGGGCGTGATCCACAAGGTAAAACCACCACATTAGGACGCGGTGGCTCCGACTATTCGGCAGCATTATTAGCGGAAGTGTTAAACGCTAAAAACGTATTGATTTGGACGGACGTGGCGGGCATCTACACAACAGATCCGCGTATCGTCCCCTCCGCCAAACGTATTGATACCATGAGTTTCGCCGAAGCGGCGGAAATGGCTACTTTCGGAGCCAAAGTATTACACCCTGCAACGCTCCTGCCTGCGGTACGTAGCAATATTCCCGTTTATGTGGGTTCAAGCAAAGCGCCACAGGACGGCAGTACTTGGGTAACGCGCGATCCGCAACCGCGCCCAACTTTCCGCGCCATTGCTTTGCGTCGTGATCAAACCTTGCTCACGCTTTCCAGTTTAAATATGCTCCACGCACAAGGTTTTTTAGCTAATGTTTTCAACATTTTAACTAAACATAAAATTTCGGTGGATACTATTACTACTTCCGAGGTGAGTGTTGCATTAACCTTAGATAAAACCGGTTCGGCATCTTCAGGAGCAGATTTGCTCTCCAACGATTTACTTACCGAACTAAGTGAAGTCTGCAGTGTAAAAGTGGATACAGGTTTGTCCCTAGTAGCGCTGATTGGAAATGATCTGCACATTGCCGCCGGCATCGCCAAACGGATCTTCACTGCGTTGGAACAATACAACGTGCGGATGATCAGCTATGGTGCAAGCACAAATAACGTTTGTACCTTGGTGCAAAGTTCACAAGCCGATGATGTAGTACGTGCGTTGCACTCGGAATTATTTGAATAAACGAAAATATAAAATATCACGTTAAATAAAATCCCTTGCCATTAAAACAAGGGATTTTTTATTGCTATGGTCTAGCGAGAGCTTTTGTCAGATAAAAGTGCGGTAACTTTTATGCCTATTTTGGAATATTCAAAAAACATAGACAAATTAAAAAACATAGGCAAATTCGACCGCACTTTTAGCTTAAAATTTACTGATGACAGTTATCATTACAAGATTGGCAAGCTGCACTGAGCATCCAGATGATTTTTTCCTGCTCTTTAATATAATCACTCATCAGCGAAGCTGTTCCCTCATCATCAGAGTCTGCAGCCGTCGCCAAAATTTCTCGTTGTTGCACCAATAAAGTTTTAAAGCCGTCTAATGCCCCTTGTAAACAATCTTTTGCAGAACTGGCATTTTTATGCTCTTTAATGCGTGATTGGGTCAAATATTGACTAAACGCATGCACCGGCGTATGGCCTAAAGTTAAAATACGTTCTGCAATTTCATCTACTTTTTCTACCAAGTTATCATAATATTCTTCAAATTTTTCATGTAATGAAAAAAAGTTTATCCCTTTGATATTCCAATGATAGCCTCGCACATTCATATAAAACACTTGATAAGTTGCCAATAAACCGTTCAATTCCACTGCAATTTTGTCAGATGATGATTTATTTAAACCGATATTGTTAGTCATAATACTCTCCTTCTATGTTAAGGTTGTTAAGATTTGCAGGTTACTGCGTTGTTTTGATGTGCTTATGATAAAAGCAAAGAGCATATAAATAAAACGGTTATAATAAATAGAACCGATAGGTTTAATGTATCAATTTTAATCCAATTAATTTCCAAAACCAATCACAAAGAAAGGTGAGATATTTCGACTGAAAAACCGACCGCACTTTTACTCCGGCTGATAGCCTGAGTCCTCCAATGTCGGATTCTCAGCGCCTTGTTTCGCAAGTTCATCGCAGATTTCATTCTCACGATGTCCCGAATGTCCTTTCACCCATTGCCACTGAATGTTGTGCGTTTGAATTGCCTGATCAAGCCGAATCCACAAATCCTGATTTTTCACCGGCTTGCCCGTACTTGCTTTCCAGTTATTTTTTTTCCAATTAAAAATCCATTTTGTAATGCCGTTTTTCATATACTGACTGTCGCTGTGCAAAATCACGGTACAGGGTTCTTTTAAACCGTTTAAGGCTTCGATAACGGCCAATAATTCCATGCGGTTATTCGTAGTCTGAAAATAGCCTTTAGAAATCTGTTTTTCATGCTGTTTATAGCGCAATAAAATACCGATACCGCCTCGCCCGGGATTACCAAGGCAAGAACCATCAGTGAAAATTTCAATTTGTTTTTGCATAATCTAGTTTAATATTTTGTCAAATGCGGTGATAATAACGCAAAATTTTATCAATAGACAGCAAAGAAATGAAAGTAGAAATTAATCCGAACCGCCAGATTGTATTAGATACCGAAACCACGGGTATGAACCAATTCGGCGCACATTATGAAGGGCATTGCATTATTGAAATCGGCGCAGTGGAAATGCTCAACCGCCGCTACACCGGACGCAAATTACACCTTTACATCAAACCTGATCGTGAAGTGGATCCTGATGCGATCAAAGTACATGGTATTACCGATGAAATGCTGGCGGACAAACCTGATTTTGCTGCCGTAGCCCAAGAATTTATTGACTTTATTCAAGGTGCCGAATTGTTGATTCATAACGCTCCCTTCGATGTGGGATTTATGGATTACGAATTCGCCAAACATAAATTGAACGTAAAAACTACTGACATCTGCCTGGTTACAGATACCCTACAAATGGCACGTCAAGCCTATCCCGGCAAGCGTAACAATTTAGATGCTCTATGCGATCGCTTAGGTATCGACAACAGCAAGCGTACTTTGCACGGTGCGTTACTGGATGCGGAAATTTTAGGCGATGTGTATCTGGCGATGACGGGGGGACAAACCAACCTGTTTGATGATAATGAACCCGAAATTGTCAGTACTGCGGAACAAGCTATGAACAAAAGTGCGGTCGATTTTCAGCAAGATTTATTCGTGTTACGCCCGAGTGAAGAGGAAATTTTGGCCCATTCGGAATATCTCAAGCTAATTAACAAAAAAAGCAAAGACAATTGTTTATGGGATAAACTGCTAAAAGTCGGCACTCTACATTAAATCGGTTATGGATTAAGCAAGTAGGTGTTACTTAGAAAAAAAAGGTTGACGCAGTTGTTTTGCGTCAACCTTTTTTTTCTAAGTAACACCTAC
>CAJPST010000082.1 GCA_905373425.1 uncultured Mesocricetibacter sp. | reverse complement strand
AACTAATATTGGTTTTCAATAAAAGGAGAGTAAGATGCAAGCAAAAGGAATCGCAAAATTTATTGACCATACGGCATTGAGTGCAGAAAAAACCGAACAAGACATTCTTCGGTTATGTGATGAAGCTGTTGAAAACGGTTTTTTCTCCGTATGTATCAACTCTTGTCATATTCCTCTGGCAAAACAAAAATTGCAGGGCTCGAATGTGAAAATATGCACAGTCGTGGGCTTTCCGCTGGGCGCCAATTTATCTTCCGTAAAAGCTTTCGAAACCACGGAGGCAATTAAAGCCGGGGCTCAAGAAATTGATATGGTAATCAACGTAGGCTGGATAAAATCGGGTAAATGGGATGATGTGCGGTCGGATATTCAAGCGGTTCTAACTGCATGTAACGGCGTGCCGCTAAAAGTGATTCTAGAAACCTGTCTGCTCAGTAAAGACGAGATCGTAAAAGCCTGTGAAATCTGCAAGGCGTTAAACGTGGCGTTTGTAAAAACCTCAACCGGCTTTAATAAAGGCGGGGCAACCGTGGAAGATGTTGCTTTAATGCGTCAAATTGTTGGCACGCTCGGCGTAAAAGCATCCGGTGGTATTCGTGATACCCAAACCGCTTTAGCTATGATTAAAGCGGGAGCAACCCGTATCGGTGCCAGTGCGGGAATTGCTATTGTCCACGGGTTACAGACGAATAGCCAAGGCTATTAATCACTCAAAACATTCATAAGTTAAAAAACTCGGCTAAAAACAACCGCACTTTTAAGCCCCAGATACTGGTGAGACCCGTGGTGGAGAGGGCAATTTCATTTTGCCGTAAAATAATTACCGTCGGGGTGACATTAACCTGCCATTTAGCGGCAAGCTCGCCTTGCGGATCGTTGAGGGTGGTAAATTGATAGCCGTTTGTCGTCAAATATTTCTTTACCTCGTCGAGATTTCCTGAGCGCAAAGCAATGGAAATCACCGGCGTTCCCTGTCGCGCCAACGAATCAATAGCAGGTGAGACGTAACGACAATAACCGCACCATGAACCCCAGAAATAAATAATAGTTGGGCGGTCCTGCGCTAATTGGGGCAAAAAAAATGGTTGGTTATCCAGATCGTATAATGCCGTATTCAATACATCGTTGGGCAAAACCGGTTTGCGCAAAAAGTCTAAAGCGCTGCTTGCGACAATAATGGAAAGCAAGAGGGATAACGAGGTTTTAAAAAATTTCCAAATCATCGGATTTTTTGACCGCACTTTTGTTATAAATATTTATGTCGCTCGGCAAAACCGCCCTTGGCAAGCATTCTAAGTTGTAAAATAACCCGCTCTTTGAGCAATTCCCGTTCCTGAGGATTCATATCTAGTGCGTTAGCGCCCGCAGTAAACACGATGGTCATCATTCCTTCCGCCTGCACATAAGCCATATATTGTGAATAATGATTGCTTTGGGCGAGATATTCCGCTAATTCATCGACAAAATGCTTGATTTCGCGCGCAGCGGCAGTACGAAATTCTTGCGATGTACCCGAACTTTCGCGTAACAGTAAACGGAATACGTTAGGACTATTGCCAATAAATTCAAAAAAAGTTTCTACTGAAATAACAATTACGCTGCCACCTATTTCAATGCGTTTGCGCGCCTGACGCATGAGCTGGCGCAAAGTCAATCCCGCTTCATCCACCATAGTTAAACCAAGTTCATCCATGTCGCGGAAATGGCGATAAAATGATGTCGGTGCAATACCCGCCTCTCGCGCTACTTCGCGCAGACTTAAATTGGAAAAACTTTTTTCCGCCGTTAGCTGGTTGAATGCCGCGTCAATTAAGGCTCGACGGGTTTTTTCTTTTTGGATTGCTCTGACTCCCGCCATATTACTTGCCTTTTAAAATAGATTTCACCGAATCACCCACCGTTTTAGCAATTCGTTCATAGCGCATGCGTAATGGCGAACCGGGGCGATAGACCAACGCAATGGTACGCATAGGTTCCGGTATGCAATTAAGATATTTCACACCACTGCGAGCCCCTTCATTTAATACTGCCAATTCCGGCATCAATGTCATTCCGGCATTGGCTGCGACCATATTACGTAAGGTTTCTAAGCTGGTAGCCTGAAAATGTGAATTTTCCTTTGCACCGGCAGTGAAACAATAACCTAATGCCTGATCACGCAGACAATGGCCATCATCTAGCATCAACATTTCACAGCCTTTGAGCTTGTCCATTACAATGGACTTCTCTTTTGACCAAGCGTGCTGTTCTGACACCGCCAGCAACATTTTTTCATTGAAAACAGGCACTTCAATAAAAGCTTCAGTTTCCCGTACGGAAGCAACGATTGCACAATCCAACCGACCGGTTTCTAACTGATCCAACAAATGACTGGTCTGCGCTTCATATAAAAATAGTTCCAAATCTGGGAACGCGTTTTTTAAGGTAGGCATAATATGAGGCAATAAGTAAGGACCAACCGTTGGGATAACTCCAATGTGCAAAGGGCCGATCATTTCTCGGCCTTGATTACTGGCCATTTCCCTTAATACTTTAACTTCGCGTAGCACTTTTTTAGCCTGCTCGACTAATAACAGCCCCGATTGAGTAAACAGCACTTTGCGGCTGGTACGTTCTAATAGGGTAATCCCCAGTTCATCTTCTAATTTACGAATTTGCCCGCTTAAAGTCGGCTGGCTGACATGGCAGGCATCGGCAGCTCGCCGGAAGTGCTTATATTCGGCAAGTGCAGCCAGATATTCTAAATCTCGGATATTCATTTTTGACTCGCTAGTAGTATAGAAGGAAGCAATTAAAAGGATAGAATTAATTGATTGTAACTATATCATAAAACCATTTATAATCCACTCTGAAAAATACAAAGTTAAGCAATAACTTTACGAGTTAAACTATAAACCTACAAATTGGAGAAAATTATGAGTACAACAATGGAAGGGAAGAAAGTTCCTCAAGTAACATTCCATACACGTCAAGGCGATGCTTGGGTGGATGTAACTTCTGCCGAGTTATTCGATAACAAAACTGTAGTGCTGTTCTCTTTACCGGGTGCATTTACTCCGACATGTTCATCTACCCACTTACCGCGCTATAACGAATTAGCTTGTGAATTCAAAGCGTTAGGTGTAGACGATATTATCTGTATGTCGGTAAACGATACTTTTGTAATGAACGCGTGGAAAGCAGATCAAGAGTCTGAAAACGTAACCTTAATTCCGGATGGTAACGGCGAGTTTACCGAAGGCATGGGTATGTTGGTAGGTAAAGAAGATTTAGGTTTCGGCAAACGTTCTTGGCGTTATTCTATGCTAGTGAAAAACGGCGTAGTAGAAAAAATGTTTATTGAGCCAAACGAACCGGGCGATCCGTTCAAAGTGTCCGATGCAGACACTATGATCAAATACTTAAAACCGGATTGGACTGCAAAACCATCAGTTTCTATCATTACGAAGCCGGGCTGCCCGTTCTGTGCAAAAGCTAAAGGTTTATTAAAAGCAAAAGGTTATGCTTTCGAAGAAATCGTTTTAGGTCGTGACGCAAGCACCATTTCTGTTCGTGCAATTACCGGTAAAACAAGTGTTCCGCAAGTATTCATCGGTGGCAAACACATCGGTGGTAGCGATGATCTAGAAGCATATTTCGCGAAAAACTAAGTTTTCAAAACACTGAAAAAAACAACCGCACTTTAAGTTTCAACGGCTTAAAGTGCGGTTTATTTTTAAGCTATTTTTTATTTACGGCTCGACATCTTCAACTCTCAGTTGCACTAAAAAACATTGCGATAAAGGAAAGAAAAAAGCAATGAACTTTTAATTCATTGCTTTATTCAATTATTTCCTACTTTGCTAAACTATTTCCTTTTTAATCATCGTCATCATCATGATAATGACGGTGGTAATGATGATGGTGGTGACGACCACGGCGCTCATAGCGATCATCATCGTCATCCCGCATATTCCATTGGCTACCGATTAAGCCTCCTAGTGCAGCTCCGCCAAGCGTGGAACCCATATCACCGCCGACCCAATTACCGGCAAGCCCACCGACTGCCGCGCCGACTGCTGTGTGCCGTTGTGTTCTATTCATATTACAAGCCGTAACCGAGCTTGCGATCATAATAACAATTAACCCTTTGAGAAATTTAGATTTCATCATCTACTCCTAGCCTATTTGACTGGTTATCAACGTTACTTCATGTAACGAATAAACCGATTAAGAATGATTAATGCGTAATATAAACGGGTTTGTTTTTAAATTACGCTACGATCTTCCAACCGATTCGTTAACTTAGACAGAAGTATTTTCACAAAAGTTTAATTACATTAATTATTCTGGCTAAATTTTAATCAAAAATAACAAATAGCCCTTATACTCTAAATGGTTACAATAGTGCTGTTTTCCCAAACTGCCCTATTCAAAATCCAATCGAATGCCAATATCACGTAATATACTTTGTTCAAGTTGTAATTCGTTATAGTTTAACGGATTATTGGACAAATAACCCTCAGCAAATTTAAGTTGCCAGGCTTTAGAAGTGCGGTCGGTTTTAAGTGATATTTGTGAAATTGGCACGCTAGCTTGACGTGACTTATTAAATAGAACTGCCAGGCGTAACAGACGCAACAATGCAAGCACATCGCTATTATCATAGCGGGCAAATTGACCGATCTCAGGCAGTTTGAAGGGCTTAATATGAAAGCGGATTAGTGTGGCGAGCAAACATTGTTGCTCTTTATCGAAACCGGGCAATTCGCTGTTTTGCAGAATATAAGCAGAATGGCGTTGCACCCCCTGATGGTTAATGACAAGACCGACTTCGTGTAACAATGCTGCCCAAAGCAGAATTTCTCGCATTTCTTCTGTCAATTCAAGCCGTTTCCAATCACTAAATTGCTCCGACAGTAATCGAGCGGTTTGTCGTACACGCTCGGCTTGGGCTCGGTCGAGATTAAATTGAGCGGCTAAAGCTTCTGCCGTGCGCTGTCGTATATTGCTGACTTGAAAGGTTTTTTCCAAACCATACATCACGCCTTCACGCAATGCGCCGTCAGAATAACGCATCTGTTCAATTTGAAATACATCAAACACTGCATTTAAAATCGCCAGTCCAGGCACAAATACGTCTATCCGATCTTCATTTAAACCGGCTAATTTAAGTTGATCGAAATGATGAACGGTTAAAACACGCTTAATTAATTGATCAAGCCGCCCGGCCGTAATTAAACCGTCAGGATCCAACACCGCGCTAATGACTTGATGTACGGTTTTGATTGTACCAGAGGAACCAAGCACAGCCTGCCAGCCTAATTGGCGATATTCAAAAGCTAAATCTTCGATTTTATTGACCGCACTTTGATAAGTGCGGTTAAAATTTTCCTGCGATATTTCACCGTTAGGGAAAAATTTCTTCGCAAAACTGACACAGCCCATATGACGACTTTCTGCAATTAATGGCTCAAAATCATCACCGATCACAATCTCCGTTGATCCACCACCGATGTCTATAACCAGCTTCCGCCCGCTTTCAGGCTGAGTATGTGACACACCGGAATAAATCATTTTAGCTTCCGTTTGTCCGCTGATGATGTTGATCGGGTAAGGAAAAACCGCCTGTGCCTGGCGCAGAAATTCATCATTATTTATTGCACGGCGTAGCGTATAAGTACCGACCACATTGACATTTTCAGGCGGAAAGCCTTGTAAACGTTCGGCAAACAAAGAAAGACAGTTTACCCCACGGGTAATTGCCGCTTGGTTTAATACGCTGTTTTCATCAAGCCCTTCAGCAAGTTGAACCTTTTGTTTTAAGCGGGATAAAATTTGAATTGAACCATTTACAATGCGCGCAACAATCATATGAAAACTATTCGAACCTAGGTCGATAGCAGCAATCTCACGTCCTTCTCCATGCTGTGCGGGAGTGAGGATAAAATCTTCTTCTTTCATAAAATTCCTTAAAATTCAAATTGATAAAGAAGATCGAAGGCTTGCGCCACCCCCGATACCGATTGTAAATAAAGTTGTGGAATCAACTTATAACGTAGGGTTACTTCCGCCAAACCATCAAACAATCCGACCCCATATTTTACTTGCAAACGTGGGCTGATATTGCCGCTGACAACCACTTTTGAACTATCGCCGACTCCCGCCGTACCTAGATTTAAGTCTTGAATACCGAAAGTCTTGCCTATGCCGCCGACCACTTTACCGCTTTTACCTAACCCAAGGCCAAGTAATGCTGCACCGACTGAGCCGCTTGAACCGGCTTCACCGCTATTTTCTAGCGAACGCCCGGTTAAAATATAAGATAATGCCTGATCCTGTGGCATACTTGGTTCGGAGAAGACTTCAACCTTCGGACTATCCGCCGCACCAATAACCTTCACACCGGCGGTAACCTTGCTGTCTTCCATCGCTTCAGGATTGCGAATCGCTTCAATATTTAATACCGGTTGTGATGGCAAGCCGGAAAAACTTATTTGTCCTTTACGAATCAGTAGATCTTGACCGAAAGAAGCGTAGCGGCCATTTTTTAAGTTAATTTGTCCAAATAAACCGAGATTGCCTTTTTCCTGCTTAACTGAAAGCAAGCCTTCCAAATTACTGTTTAAACCATAAGCATTGACATTGACATCGTCGCCAATTTTAATTTTTAAGTCGGACTGAATGGCCATTCCGGATTTGGTTTTTGCCGCGAGCTGGGTCGGAAGTGCGGTCGATTTTTGGTTTGTTTTTCCGTCTAAAATCACTTCATCACTGCTTACCGACACCGCGCTTTCAGGTAAGGCTTCCACTGCAATACGAGCCCATGGAATGCCTACATTGCCCGATAGTTTCAGTAGTTCGGGATCTGCTTGCACTTCTACATCTGCATTTATTTTCAATTTCGCCATAGATTGTACATCTACGCGAAATTGTTCCGCTTTAGCGTGTACACGGGAATTCCATTGCTCCAAATTACGCCATGAGGCATCTCCATCGAGAGTTAAACTACTTTCTGCAGTTTTAATTGTACCTAACAAAGTAGAACGGTTACCGTAGAAATTTAAAGCAACGTCTCCATCGCTTATAGTAAACGGCAAAGATTTAATTTTAGCGCGTATTTGATTGATATTAAAAGAACCATTCAATAATGGCGCGGATAAACTACCACCAAAAGTCAAATTCGCCGCTACATCGCCCGTAAGGTTTTCATCATTGGAAAACAACTGTTTCAGCAGGCTTAAATTGAGTTGACGGATAGCAAGGTTTCCGCTTAATTTGCGTTCTTTAGCAATATCGCTTAGCATCAAATTCGTATTAATGTTTCCTTGATTTTGCAATAAAACATCAGATTTGACGGTGAGATTATTATTTTCTAACCTGCTGTCTAAGGCAAGTTTAGTAATGTTCAGCCTAAATGTTCGGTAATCAATTTTTTTTGCTAACGACAAATTATCACCGCTAACCAATAAGTCCATAGACATCGGTTTGTTACCCGACCATGCTACTTTTCCTTGACTGCGTAATTGCCCACGCAACAGATTTTCCTGTTGGGTAAGTTTGTTTACCAATTCTAAATTAATCTGTCTGATATCAAAGGGCACTTCCCCATTTTTGCCCGCTTTAAACGCTTGTGGAAAACACAGATTAATATCGGGATTTTGCCAACAATGCGAGGAAATTGTCGTTTGCAACTGCTTATTATCGTAGTTTAGATTAATATTTTTATCGTTACGAAAAACGCCAAGCGGGGATTTCAGTTCAATTTGACTCAAGATGCCCGCCCATTTTTGCGAAGTGCGGTCAAAATTTCCGTAGAAATTTAAAGTTGCCGCCACAGGCTCACCGTTGGCACGCAGATGAAATTGATGGTTTTGTTCGCTCCCTGTCAACCATACATCTGCACGCGGAATTTTAACTTCACCATAATTAAAACCTGTCAATTCCAAGTCAATGCGCCCTTCTGCCTGTGTGTGCATATTCACATCGCCTTTGGCAAATAATTTATTTAGACGTAACTCATTGAATTGAATATTATTCCCCGTGAAATTAAATTTCATTTTCGGCGCACTAACATTCCCCGATAAATCTAATTTGCCATTAAGGGAGGCGGATAAATCAGGCAGCAATCCGCGTAAATTCGGGCCGTTTATATTTAATTTAATGTCGGACTGACGTCCTATGTAACCTTCGGCATCCAGTGTGTTTTCACCATAAGTGAGTATTAACTTCTTCGCGTCCAGCCATTTTGCCGTGTTAGTTTGTAGCGCGCCTTTCAAGGTAAGAGGACGGTTTGACAAGGTGCCAGATAGATTGATACCGTTCACATCAATATCCCAACCGTCACCACCGGCATGACCGGCACATTGAAAATTGCCCGATAAAACAGCAGGCCAGTTTTTAGAATAAGAGTAGTCGCCTGCGTGCAACTTATTTAATTCCGCCTTGCTTTGCCAGCGCACGCCATTTTTCCAATCCAGACTACCTTGCACATTTGCTGTTCCGTTTAGAGCCTTTAATTTAGCGTTTTCAATCACTGCCTGTGATAAGCCGCCGTGACCATTCAGCGTTATATCCACGCTAGGAGAATACATCCCCTCCAACTGCCCGGTTAATTTTACTTTATAATCCAATAAGTTACCTGTCACATACAAATCCACGTTACGGGTACGCAATTGCTCCGCATCCTTTGTGACAAAAGGAAATTTAAAGGACGAACTTCGCAATCGGATTTGTAACGGCATTTTATCCCGGTTAAGTTCCACCGTTCCCGACAACTCGCTGTCTAACACACCTTTGGTTTTGAGAGAAAGTGCGGTCTGTTTTTTCAACGAACCTGACAGAGTTAATTCCGAACTGCTTGCCGGCAGTAATATTTCTTCGCCTTCGCCGATTTGATGAAATTGGCTGCGGATATTTAAATTCAGCGGAAAATCATCATTCAGTTGAATTTGGCCGGAACCCTGTATATCAGCGATGGAACTTTCAATCGTAAGAGTACTCAAACGGGCTAAATAATCCGTCGTATCCGCTTGTAAACGAAAATTTGATACAATTATCGGTTTTTGCGGTTGATCGCCGATAATATGCTCATATCGCCAATTTTTCCCTTCAATATCGGCGATTTTAATGTCAAAAGGCAACTCGATAGTTTGTAACTCGGCTAGTAGTGGTGGAGTTAAGGTTCGCTCTATTTCTGCCCAATCAATCGGCTTGCTTTCCGCATTGATTTTTTTCTGCTGCTCCAATTGCGCACTATATTGTTCCGCGGTGGTAGTTTGTACAAAAGAAAAATCATTAATTTGCGTCGGGGCAAGTAACAGGCCATTTTCATTGTCTAAACTGACCGCACTTTTAAACTGGGCCAGCTGCATTTTATTTTGATCAATGCTCAACGACAAATCCTCCACCTCAATATTGCCAATTTCTACTGCAACAGGTAGATTGATGCGCCGCATTGACATAGGCTCTCGATCATCGTCATTCGAAGCAGGAGGAAGTAACGCGGTGTTGATGGTTATTTCGGGTTGTCGCACACTCAGATCGTTGATACAGATTTTAAATGCCGTTAAACAAGAAACGTCCAGTTGCAAACGGGCTTCAGCCACGTTGGTTGTAACACCGGCAGAATGAAATTGTACGTTCCTTAATAGCAATCCCTGTTGTAAGCTACCGCTGACTTCACCTATCGTTAAATCGTCCAGTAATTTATCTGCAAGTTCAATAGCAAGGCGAGTTCCGCTTGCTGTTGCCAATACGCCGACTAATAAAAAAACAGGCAAAAAAATGACCGCACTTAGTATGCACAAAACCCGCCGCCACC
>CAJPST010000081.1 GCA_905373425.1 uncultured Mesocricetibacter sp. | reverse complement strand
ATAATCTTAAAAAACGCGGTAATTTTCCACCGCACTTTTTCGATTATTTAACCAAAAACTTTCCTTTAATAATCAAATTCAACGTGCCTAATAACAGTAATCCGATGCAAATTGCGGCAAACCAAAACATAATTAAGCCCAAGACACCGATGGATTGTCCTTGTGTGGCGATATGTAAATGTAAACCGACCCCGGCCATGGAAGCCAAGCCGAAAGAGAATGCCCAAAACGGCATGGAGAAACCTTTTATGGCGATCCAAGGCAATAAGCGCAGCAGCAATAAAAGTTGTAGCAAGCCATAGCCGATTAACAGTTTTACCAGTAAATCCACTTCTCCACCGTTAACTGCAAAATACGCGGAGCAGCCCACAAAGGGAGGGGCAAGTTGAATGCCCATAATTGGGCGAATAGGTTCGGCAAGCTGTTCGAGATTACGGAAACGGCGTGCTACCGCGGGTTCCAGCATAAACCATGAAATTACACCGGCACCGAAAAATAACATTCCCCAGTCATTATAGCCTAGCGTGCCTAAGCAGGTAGCACTGACAAAATTAGTAGCCACTGTAGGTAAATACAACACTGGCGAGGTGGCTTCCGGCGGGTGACCTCCTTTCCATAATCCGGCACTACGATAAGCGAAAAAAGCAAGCTGCCCGGCGATTCCGAGTGCGATGAAACTATAAGCCAAGTAAGCAAAATAAGGCAATGCCGCCAAGCCGATAAGCATTGTGGTAATTGGGATCAAGCTGACGAAACAGCCTAAAATCGGATGGCGCAATTCTTCTTGAGCCTGTTTGCGATAGGCGACCCATTTATAAATATAGGCCAAAACAAAGCACAACCAGAATGCCCCCGCCGCAAACAATAGGGTTTCGCCGATAGATACCGATAGGGCAATAACTGTCGTACCATAACGCCAAGCCAAACCGAAAGCGGCTAAACCTAGCACCATGCCGAAATAGTTAACGGGAATCGGAAACGGTTTTTCTTTAGTCATTTAAAGGCTCCAAGCGATAACTTAACTCTTCCTCGATCACTTTAAACAGCAAGTCGATATTAGGATGCTTGCCTGGGTTTTGGCGGGCGTCGGCGGTGTGTTCGGCAAAGATTTCCAATCCTTTTTGTGCCGAAGTGCGGTCTAATTTTCCGTCAAATTGTTGCGCGAGCGCATTATAAACGCGTAGCGAACCTAATTTACCCTCTTGTGCAGGAATGTGATGAATTATTTTTTCAGCATCCCACACATTTAAACCGACGAGATGCTCAATGGTCGGTAATGTTGCTAAATGTGCTTTAAAATCCATTATTTTTTCCTTAGATTAACTGATAGCCTGTTCGGCATCTACTTCACCGTCAGCTCCGATAAAGCGGACTTCCGGTTGTAGCCATACACCGAAACGAACAGCGACGGATTGACGGATGTGATGTGCCAGTTCCACTACATCGGATGCCGTAGCGTTGTTTTTATTGATAAGCACTAATGCTTGTTTATCGTGTACTGCCGCTCCACCTATTTGATAACCTTTCAAACCGCATTGGTCAATTAACCAGCCGGCGGCAAGTTTCATGCTACCGTCGGACTGTGGATAATGTGGGATATGCGGGTATTCTGAATGTAAACTTTTAAATTCATCGGCGGAGACGACGGGATTTTTAAAAAAGCTGCCCGCATTGCCACATTCTTTCGGATCCGGCAGTTTAGCCTTACGCACGGCGCAAATTTCTGCGAAAACGTGTTCCGGAGTGACCGCACTTGGTGCTAAATCTGCCAAAGAGCCGTATTTCAACACCGGTTCCCATGCTTTCGCCAATTTTAAGCCGATTGCCGTGACCACATAGCCTTGCGCATACTGATGTTTAAATATACTGTCGCGATAACCGAATTGACATTCAACATTCGGTAATTTAAGAATTTTTCCGGAGTCTGGTTCAAGCACTTCGACATAATCGCAAACATCTTTAAATTCAACACCGTAAGCACCGATGTTTTGAATTGGTGCAGAGCCTGCACAGCCCGGAATTAAGGCTAAATTTTCCAGTCCGTAAATTCCCTTGGCAAGAGAATGTTCGATCAACTGATGCCAGTTTTCACCACCATTGACGTGTAAATAATGGAAATTCTCATCTTCGTGATGAGCCATTCCCATTAAACGGTTAACCAGCACGGTGCCGTTGAAATCTTTTAAAAACAAGACGTTGCTACCTTGCCCCAAAAATAATACCGGTTCGTGTTGCCGTTGACATTCCGCCCAAACCGTTTGCAATTGCGCAATAGACTGAATTTCTACGATTCGCTTTGCCTTTGCAGGTAAGGCGAAAGTATGAAAGGGAGTTAAACTTTGCATGATTGACCTTGATCAGTTTTAGATAAAAATAGTAAAAAAAATGACCGCACTTTTGCTCCAAATGACTACGTTTTGGCTCAGTTAAAGTGCGGTGAAAATTGAACTTGTTTTTTTAATGTAATCGCACTTCGTCTTCTTCATCATCAAAGAATTCACCGTCATCACCGTATTCGTCGTCTTCCGCATTCGGATCTTCAAAATAGGTTCCCCAACCGTCGTAGATACCACCGTGTTTTTCCACCAATGGAATAATTTCTTTCTGTTGTTTATCAATGGTTTCGGCTTTTAGTTCCGTTTCGCTGATGACATCGAAACAGAAAATAACTTTACCGCTTTCATCTTCAAATTCTTCCGCTTCCGATACTTCATAGCCTGCTTTGAAAGCATCCACGGCGATTTTTTCCAGCTTATCAAAATCATAGTGGGCAATGTGGTGTTCGATAATGTAAAGTGCTTTAGGATCGCTGCCATCATTGAGCAAATCGGTGATGATTTCGCGCGTTTCGTCCTGTAATTCCTGATAATTTGCCATTGTGATCCTCATTTATAGCGATAAAAACTGCCTTATACTAACATAATTTGCATAAATCCCGCGATTTCTCACTGATCTTTTTATAAAATTGTGTACAATAAACGTAAGGTTGGCGTATTCAAAAGGAGCTTATTGTGCATATTTCTCATGAACTTTTGCAATCCACTCTTGATATAGCTTATCAAGCAGGTGAGCATTTGAAAGATTTTTATAAAACTCCTGTCAAAATCAGCACAAAACCAGATAATACGCCGGTAACTAATGCAGATTTATTTGTCAGCCATTTTTTGACCCAAAAACTGACCGCACTTACGCCTGATATCCCGGTCTTGTCGGAGGAAAATTGCAATATTCCGCTTGCCGAGCGAAGCAGTTGGGCGCGTTATTGGCTGATCGATCCATTGGACGGTACGCAACAGTTTATTAACCGTACCGATCAGTTCTCCGTGATGATTTGTCTGGTGGAATATAACCAGCCTCAATTCGGTATTATTCACGCCCCAATGCTTGGAAAAACCTACTATGCAGTGCGCGGAAAAGGTGCATTCTTGTGGGAAAACAATCGCTTGCGTCAACTTGAGAGACTATCTGAAACCCCGACAATTAATATTAAAATTGCCTTTGGCTCTTCCGATCCTGAAAAAATTCGCCGTTGTTTGCGAGCCGGTTACAATCCGATTCTTATGCCGTACGGCTCCAGCAGTTTGAAAGCAGGCTTGGTTGCCGAAGGTATCGCCGATTGTTATGTGCGCTTAGGCAAAACCGGAGAGTGGGATACTGCGGCAGCGGAAGTGCTGCTCGGTGAATTGGGCGGGACGATTTTTGACATCAGTTTCCGCCCATTAAGTTATAACCGTCGTGATACTTTAATTAATCCGCATTTCGTCATGACCAATGCGCGCGTTGACTGGCATAATATCTTTCAATTTGATTAGTTGTAGCTATTGGTAATTTCCTTAATAATATTGCATTATTACATGGCTTTCATGACATAAAATCATCTTTAGGAAAATTAAATGAATGTAAATGCAGAAAATAATTGTATTGTAATTTTTGGAGCCTCGGGTGACTTGACTCACCGCAAACTGATTCCGGCGCTGTATAACCTGTATAAAATCGGACGTTTAACGGAGAACTTCTCTGTGTTGGGCGTGGCACGCAGCGAACTAAATGATGAAACATTTCGTGAAAAGATGCGTCAGGCACTCATTAAACATGAAAAAGCTAACGGTGATATGCTGGAGAAATTTTGCTCTCATCTTTATTATCAACCGATTAACACTTCTGATGCGCAGGATTATGGCAAATTAGTGTCGCGTATTGATGAGTTACATGACAAATATCAAACTTGCGGCAACACCTTATACTATATGTCCACACCGCCGAGTTTGTATGGCGTGATTCCCGAATGCCTCGCCGCACATGGTTTGAATACCGAAGAATACGGTTGGAAGCGGATTATCGTGGAAAAACCTTTCGGTTACGACTTAAAAACCGCGCATGCCTTGGATATTCAAATCCACCGTTTCTTTGAAGAACATCAAATTTACCGTATCGACCATTATCTCGGCAAAGAAACGGTGCAAAATTTGTTGGTCTTGCGCTTCTCTAACGGACTATTTGAGCCGCTGTGGAATCGTAACTACATTGAATATGTGGAAATTACCGGTGCGGAATCTATCGGCGTAGAAGATCGCGGCGGTTATTACGATGGTTCCGGCGCGATGCGTGATATGTTTCAGAATCACTTGTTACAAGTGTTGGCAATGGTGGCCATGGAACCGCCGGCAATTATCAATGCCAATTCGATGCGTGACGAGGTGGCGAAAGTATTACACTGTTTGCACCCGTTAACTCAGGAAGATTTGAAAAATAATCTCGTGTTGGCTCAATACGTTAAAGCAGAAATCAACGGTGAAACAGTAGCAGGTTATTTACAGGAAAAAGGCGTGCCTGAAGATTCTAACACTGAAACTTATATGGCATTACGCTGTGAGATTGATAACTGGCGTTGGGCGGGCGTGCCGTTTTATGTGCGTACCGGAAAACGCTTGCCGGTACGGGTCACAGAAGTGGTGATTCATTTTAAAACCACGCCGCACCCGGTATTCAGTAAAAGTGCACCGGAGAATAAACTGATCATCCGCATTCAACCGGATGAAGGCATTTCTATGCGTTTCGGCTTGAAAAAACCGGGCGCCGGGTTTGAATCCAAGGAAGTTTCGATGGATTTCCGTTATGCGGATTTAGCCTCTCCGAGCCTGTTAACCGCTTATGAGCGTTTGTTGTTGGATGCAATGAAAGGCGACGCGACCTTGTTCGCCCGTACCGATGCGGTTCATGCCTGCTGGAAATTTGTACAACCTATTCTGGATTACAAGGCCGAACGCGGCAGAGTGTATGAATATGAAGCAGGCACTTGGGGGCCGACAGAGGCGGATAAACTGATTGCCAAAGCAGGCCGTGTCTGGCGCAAACCATCGGGTGCGATGAAGAAAAAAGTGTAATTATTTGATGGCGCACGCGTTATCGCGTGCGTTAGTGAATAAGGCTCGCGTTAGAAAACGCGCCCGATCATTTTAGGAAGAGAAAACATGAACTACATCACCTTCCCCACCGCGCAAAGTGTGGTGGAAAAAATCGCCCAAGAATTTGTGATTTATAGCCAAGTAAACCACCCCGTACACATTTCCCTGTCCGGCGGTTCCACGCCGAAATTATTGTTTAAAACTTTGGCGAAAGCCCCTTACGCGGACGCCATTAACTGGAAAAACCTCCATTTCTGGTGGGGCGATGATCGCATGGTGCCGCCATCTGATTCCGAAAGTAATTACGGCGAAGTACAAAAACTCTTGTTCGACCACATCAATATTCCTGCTGAAAACATTCACCGAATTTGTGGCGAAAACGAACCGCACTTAGAGCTTAAACGCTTTGAAAAGGAATTAAGTGCGGTCATTCCTGACGGTGTTTTCGATTGGATTATCCTCGGCATGGGCGCAGACGGGCATACGGCTTCCTTGTTTCCGCATCAAACCAATTTCGCGGATGAAAACCTCGCAGTGATCGCCAAGCATCCGGAAAGCGGACAGCTCCGCATTTCCAAAACCGCCAAATTAATTGAACAAGCGAAACGCATTACTTATTTGGTGACAGGTGAAGGCAAAGCGGAAATCCTCAAAGAAATTCAAACCACACCGGCGGAAAACTTGCCTTATCCCGCTGCAAAAATCACAGCAAAAAATGGTGTGACGGAATGGTATTTGGATAAAGCGGCGGCAAAATTGCTATAACGGATGGCATATCAAACATAGCGGGTTTCACAATATGATCGAATACAAAACCAACTCTCCCATTTCAGTAGAACAGTTTATTGAACTGCTTAATAAAACCTCCTTAGGAGCACGTCGTCCATTAGAAGATGAAAAACGTGTGGCGGCGATGTTACATCATGCCGATTTATTGGTGACGGCGTGGGATGGAGAGTTATTGGTGGGTGTCGCCCGTTCGGTGACGGATTTTGCCTATTGTTGTTATTTGTCTGATTTGGCGGTGGACGAACAATATCAAAAGCAAGGTATCGGCTTGCAGTTAATTGAACACACCAAACAGGCATTGCATCCACAAGCCAAAATCGTGCTGTTATCCGCCCCGCAAGCAGTGGATTATTATCCGCATATTGGGTTTACGCAGCACATGAGTGCATGGACAAAGAGTTAAAAAAACGCTTGAAAAAGTGACCGCACTTTTTCGTCGCAAGAAGATGGATTACTGATAACATCGGTTTCATACCATGTTCATAATGGAGGTTAAATGTTATCAAAAGCACGTTTAGAGCAAATCAGTGAAATGGAAGGCATTTTGAACGAAGCCGATGCTTTTTTGGCTGAAGCAGAAGCGTTTTTTGAAAAATGGCAGAATTTCCTGCCAAAAATGGAAGCGTTGGAGCGTTATTATTTTAATGGCGATTGGCGTGAGGATTATGAGGCTTATGAACAAGGCGAGATTCCTCCTGATTTGCCTTGTGGCGTTTTGGGCGAAGATCCTATTTTTAATGCGAGCGTTATGCAACGGGAGCTGGCGGTGCAATGGCTGAAATTGATCAGTCGGATTTTAGACAACAATAAATAGTCTGTTAAAAAACGCTTGGAAAAGTGACCGCACTTTTGTGTAGCGAGAAGATGGATGACTGATAGTGCACGCTTTATAACATGTGCTTGTAATTTAATGTTTTATAGGGCACGCGTCGGGAGATGCGTGCCATAGTGCGATAAGTCCCCCCTTCAATGGAGATAAAAGATGAAAAAACTTTTAATGATTGTTTTAGCAGCCATGCTCATTGCTTGTTCTTCAGGGATCAATGTTGATGAGCTTATGATGAAAATGCCGAAAAATGACCGCACTTTTGTGTTGCAAATTCCTGCATCCAGTAATCCACTTTCGGATTCGATGGTGGTAGGAATGATTAAAACATCAGGTTCTCCATCAACGTCAAGCATGATGCAGGCTTTATCTATTGATAATGCCAATATTGGTGTGGCAGGGAATAGTCAAATGATTAATAAAGCCACTGCACTTTATGCATTGGAACATGTAACGCAAGTCGGTAAAAATGTCGGTGTCTATATGATGGGCGACAGTGAAAGCGATAAAGCCGATTTAGAAAAAGCTGCAAACAGAAAAAATATTAAATTACATTATTTCATTAATAAAAAGTAATCTGTTTGATAGCGCGCGTCTCCTGACGCGTGCTTGTAATTTGATGTTTTATCGGGCTCGCGTCAGGAGATGCGAGCTATCATGGGTGCACGCTTCATAGCGTGTGTTAGTCCGGAATAAACATAATTAATTTTAAGGATAAGAAATGCAAATTAAATTACATTGGCATGAACCTATTGAACTTGGTTCTTCTGGAACACTTCGTCAAACTTTTAAAAATTTTGATTTTAAAACCATTCCTAACGTGGCGGGTATTTATATTTTTTATCGACAAACTAAGTCGGGACAGGAAGAAGCTCTTTACGTAGGGCAATCTCAAAATATTCGTGAACGTTTTAAACAACACAGCAACTCACTAAAGTTGGTAGAAGGTTTAGAAGATACTCCTCAGGGCAAGAAAATGTTTGTGTTCGCTGAAATTAAAGTTAGAAAAGATTGTTTGCAGTATGCTTTAGATCAAGCTGAAAGAGGGTATATACAATACTTATTGGATGAAGATCATCCGTTATTAAATAAAAAATTATATTTAGATACATTTGATACTATTGTTTCTGAAGGAGACAATCTTATTGGATTAGTTTCGGATGATATTGATGTATTTTCTAAGTAATGACAAGTAGTATGTAGGTTTACTTCTGCATGCTAATAATTCAACCAGCGTAACTAATTTAAGAACGGAGCAAAAAATGTCAGTAAAAGGCGACATCGGTGTTATCGGCTTAGCCGTGATAGGGACAGAACCTCATTTTAAATATGAACGACCACGGGTTTAAAGTGGTGGCGTATAACCGTACCACATCCAAAGTGGATGAATTTTTACAAGGTGCAGTAAAAGGTACCAATATTATCGGTGCATACTCTTTAGAAGATTTAGCCGCTAAATTAGAAAAACTGCGCAAAGTGATGTTAATGGTGCGTGCGGGAGACGCGCACCATCACGGGAGTTAAAAAACGCTTGGAAAAGTGACCGCACTTTTGTGTAGCGAGAAGATGGATGACTGATAGTGCACGCTTTATAGCGTGTGCTTGTAGATAAAGGCTCACGTTGGGAAACGCGCGCTATCATGAGGGTGAAAAATGGATCGGACATTAATCGTTTTTGATATGGATACGCACTGTTTGGAAAGAAATTATCACAATCCAAGCTGGCGTAATGCTTATGCGGATATTCAACGTATTTTAAAGAAACACGGTTTTACCAATATTCAAGGTACGGTGTATTTAAGTGATGCCGGCATTAAACAAGCCCATGGCACATTGGCATTGCAAGAGGTCGCCGCGCGCTTTGAATGGTTTTATCTCTGTGCCTCCAATATTCAATTCTATGAATTAAAAGATGATTTTAATGCGCAATTTATTGTGGATGGCGTACAACGTGCGCGTGAAGCATTTCAACGTTCGCTTGATGGCTTACGCCAAGAATTATTACAAGCAGGTTTGCCTGCGAATAAGGTGGAAGAGATTGTGGGAAAACGCCAATTTTCATTGCAACAAATACAAGAAAATAGTGTGTCACAAGATAAGTATGAGAAATAGTATAAAATTTAACGCATATTTCGACCGCACTTTTGCGTAGCAAGAAGATGGATTACTGATAGCGCACGCTTTATAGCGTGTGCTTGTAGATAAAGGCACACGTTGGGAAACGTGCGCTATCATAGGAAGGAGCAATATGAAAATATTAGGTATTATCGGTGGAATGAGCCCGGAAAGTACGGCAACTTATTACACTGAGATCAATCGTTTAGTGAATCAGAAAAAAGGTGGGAATATTTCTGCGCCTATTGTCATGGTGAGTGTGGAATTTGAAGAAATTGTGCAATGCCAGAAACAAAGTGAATGGCAACGAGCCGGAGAGATTCTCGCTGAAGCAGGAAAAAAATTAGAGATGATTGGTGCAGAAGGTATTGTGCTTGCAACTAATACCATGCACAAAGTAGCCCCTCAAATTGAGCGGGCGCTTTCTATTCCGTTTTTACATATTTTAGATGCTACGGCAGATGCTATTAAATCGCGAGGCTTAAATAAAGTGGCTTTACTCGGTACAAAATTTACTATGAGCGATAATTTTTATCGCGATGGTTTAATTGTCCGAGGCATTACTCCTATCGTGCCAAACGAGGACGCTCAAAATGAAATTCATCGCATCATTTTTGATGAACTTTGTGTGGGTAAATTTTTACCACAATCAAAAGCATTTTATTTGGATACTATTGAAT